>CAMVQS010000013.1 GCA_947169685.1 uncultured Prevotella sp.
TAAATGTCCGCCATATTCTGCGCAAGCCGCAGGTGTCACAAGAGTCCATCGACAAGGCTTTGGCTCGTCTTGACTCTATCGGAAGCGATATCCGAGAAGGTAAGTTCTCGTTCGAAGAGGGAGCTACGGTGATTTCCGACGATAAGGATACACGTAACAATCGTGGTCTTATGGCCAATATGACGGAAGATGGTCGTAGAACATCGAAATTCCGTATGCAGGACCTTCCGACAGAGGTCGCCCGTATTGTCGATACCATGCAGGTAAATGGTATTTCGCGTCCCTTCCAGATGATCAATACACGTGGTAAGACCGTTTGTGCCATTGTCAAGCTCAAGAGCCGTGTTGAAGGTCATCGGGCAACCATTACCGAGGACTTCCAGGTCATGAAGGATGTGGTGCTCAATAAACGTAAGGAGGAGTTCCTAAGCAAGTGGATTGAGAAGAAGATAAAAACCGTCTATGTGCATGTGAACGACCGCTACCGTGATTGTCAGTTTGAACACCAAGGCTGGATTAAATGACATTGAGAACCATCATACGAAGACTATTCGACGGGCATAGGGCTGTCATTGCGACGCTGCTATGCCTGTGTGCCCTTTGTGTTGTGGAGTCCATGCCGCCAGTGCCCAAGAAGAAGGCGAAAAAACAGCGTACATCTGTGCGCAAGCCTAAGCCCAGACCCAAAGATAAACGCATCTATCTGGTACATGCCGACGAATTACACTATGACCAGTTCCAGAATAACGATGCCCAAGTGCTTAAGGGAAATGTTCATTTTGACCACATGGGGGCACGCCTCTACTGCGATAGTGCCAACTTCTTCGAGGCCAGCAACTCTTTCGAGGCATTTGGTCATGTCAAGATGTATCAGGGTGATACGCTCACGCTGTTCAGCGACTATGCTTACTACGATGGCAATGACGAACTGGCAAGAGCCCGTTACAATGTGGTGTTGAAGCATCGTAAGACAACGCTCTATACCGATAGTCTTGACTATGACCGTATGTATAGCCTCGGTTATTTCTTCGAAGGAGGTAAGCTGGTTGATAATGGAAGCGTCTTGACGTCCGACTGGGGAGAGTACCATACCGATACCAAGATGGCTTTCTTTGCCTACGACGTGGAATTGCAGGACCAGGACTTCTTCCTGACCACTGACTCTCTGTATTACAATACGCAAACCTCCGTTGCCCATATCGTTGGACCGTCGAATATCACGTCTGGTCAAAGTCATATATATTCAGAGAACGGTTATTACAATACGAAGACTGACCACTCCGAGCTGTTCGGACGTTCCGTCATTCGTGACCAGGGGCGTACGCTGGTTGGCGATAGCGTTTTCTACAATAGCAAAGGGGATGTCAGCTATGCTTTTGGTAATGTGGAATTGAACGACTCCATCAATAAGAACATGCTGTTGGGCGACTATCTGGAATACAACGAGTCAACAGGTTACTCTATGGCTACTCAGAATGCGATGACCATCGACTACTCTCAGCGTGACTCGCTTTATATGCATGCCGACACGTTTAAGGTCTTTACGTACAACATTAATAGCGACTCTGTCTATCGTGTCATGCATGCATATAATAAGGTTCGCGCGTACAGGGTCGATGTGCAGGCTGTCTGCGACTCTTTGGTCTATAACCAGAAGGATTCCGTCATGACGATGTACCGTGACCCCATTATTTGGAATGCTAACCAGCAGGTGTTGGGCGAGGAGATTCGTGCATACGTGAAGGACTCGGTTCTTGATCGTGCTCATGTCATCGGACAGGCTTTGTCCATCGAACAGATGTTCGACTCTATTCATTTCAATCAGATTACGTCTAAGGAGATGTTTGCTTTCTTCCTCAATGGTGAAATCCATGAGGCTCATGCCAAGGACAATGCTATTGCCATCTACCACATGATTGATGATGCGGATAGCACGATCATTGCGCAGGACTACACGGAGTCGCCGCTCATGAAGATGTTTTTCGAAAAGAAGAAGATGAAACGTATATGGATGGAGAAGCCTAAAGGTACTATCTACCCCATGACGCAGATACCGCCAGATAAGAAATACCTGAAGAACTTTGTCTGGTTCGATTATGTACGTCCCTTGAATAAAGAAGATATCTTCAAGTGGCGAGGAAAGAGAACGGGTGATGTCATCGTACCCGAGAAACGTCGCGAGGCACCTGTGCAGAATCTGAAGAAACCGAAGACGGACATACCCGTAAACGAAGAACCTAAGCCCGAAACTCCCGATGAGTGATGTGATCCAGTTGCTCCCCGATTCGGTGGCCAACCAGATTGCTGCTGGTGAGGTCATCCAGCGACCGGCTTCTGTTATCAAGGAACTGGTTGAGAATGCTATTGATGCAGGTGCAACGACAATCAACGTCTTAGTGGTTGATGCCGGACGTACGTCTATTCAGGTTATTGATGATGGTAAGGGTATGTCGGAGACAGACGCCCGCCTGTCTTTCGAGCGTCATGCCACGTCGAAGATCCGAAAGGCTGACGATCTCTTTGCGCTCCATACCATGGGCTTCCGCGGTGAGGCTTTGGCTTCTATTGCTGCTGTGGCACAGGTGGAACTACGTACTCGCATGGCCGACAACGAGGTGGGTACCTTGCTTACCGTTTCAGCCTCCCATGTGGTAGGGCAGGAGCCTGTTTCTTGTCCTGTGGGTAGTAATTTCAAGGTCGAAAACCTTTTCTTCAATGTGCCTGCACGTCGTAAGTTCCTCAAGACAAACGCTACAGAGCTGAACAATATCATGACGGCCTTCGAGCGTATCGTCCTCGTTTATCCTCAGGTCCACTTCACGCTTCATAGCAACGGCTCTGAGTTGCTTAACCTAAGGGCAGGAAGCCTTCGCCAGCGAATCGCCGATGTGTTTGGCAAACGTTACAGCCAAGACCTGTTGCCCTTGGACGTTCAGACGACCATGTGTCATATCACGGGTTTCGTGGGTAAGCCGGAAACCGCCCGTAAGAAAGGGGCACACGACTATTTCTTCGTCAATGGTCGCTACATGAAACATGCCTATTTCCACAAGGCTGTGCTCAGTGCCTATGAACGCATTGCCCCTGTCGGTATGCAGGTGCCTTACTTCATCTATTTCGACGTCAATCCCGCTGATATTGACGTTAATATCCACCCGACGAAGACGGAAATAAAGTTTGAGAACGAACAGGCTATCTGGCAGATTCTTTCTGCTGCTGTCAAGGATGCCATAGGAAAGTTCTGCGAGGTACCGTCCATCGACTTCGATACACAGGGACGTCCTGATATCCCAGTCTTTGACCCCTCACGCCATGTGACTCCACCCAGTCCGAAATACAATCCTACTTATAACCCCTTCCGCGAACATTCGGAACGGCAGGCTTCTGTGCCTGATGACTGGCAACAGCTCTATAAGGGACTACAACCGCAGGCTGAGGAGCAGCCGTTGTTCGAGACAGAGACCTCTCCTCTTCTCATCGAAGACAAGTCGCCTGCCCACTATCAGTATAAGGCAACCTATATCATGACGGCTGTCAAGTCCGGACTGATGATTATTGACCAGTATCGGGCTGACGTGCGCATCCTCTATGAGCGTTATCGTGAGCAACTGCGTTCCCGTTCGGGCAAGTCACAGCGTGTCCTCTTCCCTGAGGTAGTGCAGTTTGCCCCTTCCGATGCTGTTATCCTCGAGAAACTGCTGCCGGAACTGGAGGCAATAGGTTTTGACCTGACCAACCTCGGACAGCAGTCTTATGCCGTCAATGGTATTCCTGCCGGTATCGAGGGACTTGATATCGTGATGCTCCTGCAAGGTATTGTGAATGATGCCGTAGGACAAACGGCTGAGGCATCTGAGGAGATAAGCCATTCGCTGGCGCTAAGCATGGCGCGCACGGCAGCCATCCCTCACGGACAAGTACTCTCCAACGACGAGATGGAGTCCATCATCAACCAGCTCTTCGCCTGTTCCAATGTTAACTACACGCCCGATGGCAAGGCCATTCTCTGCATCCTGCCACAGCGCGACATCGAGCAGCTCTTAGGATAGTTTAGTAAGCTGCGATGCCATCGCAGCCCCAAAATAAAGAAAATATGAAGAAATTACTGTTTTCACTTGCCCTCGTCAGCCTCACGCTGACCGCCACCGCACAAGATGAGGCGCCTGCCGAGCGTCATAGTGTCTCCACCAATGCGTTCTTCAGCAACTGGTTCCTGCAGGCCGACTTTGGTGGCTATGTCAACTACGACAAGAACCTCGCGTTCTCCCTTGCACTTGGAAAATGGTTCACACCAGGCATCGGACTGCGTACGCGTGTCACCTTTTCCCGTTATCACGCTTTTGAAGAACATGTGTTGTTCAATCTGAGCAATATGTTCTGTGGCTACAATGAAACCCGCGTGTGGAACTTCATCCCCTATGTCGGTGCCGGATGGCGCCACCATGCTGTTGAGGAACGTCAGGCCTTCGGTTATACGGTAGGACTCTGGAACCGTCTGCGTCTCAGCCGTAAGCTGGCCTTGAACCTTGACGCGTCGTATGGCACCCACGAGCTCTCTTCGAAACAACGGGCGTTGAATCTCGAATTGGGCTTGACCTACAGCATCGGAAAAGGCACATGGAAACAAACGCCAGACTTGGAGGCCGTCCATGCGCTCTATCAGTCGGAGATTGATGCACTCAACGCACAGGTGCAGGATGCTTACACTGAGAACGACGAGTTGAGGCGGCAGTTGGAACAGCAGAACCAGGAGCTTCCGCCTCCTACCGACAATAACATGACGCTCCCCGTCACCCCATAGGGGTGACTCCCGTCACGTGTGCTGCGATTCTGTCGCAGCATTTAAAAAAGTTCCGAAAAATTTTGGTGGTATCAAAAAAAAGTCGTACCTTTGCACCCGCTTACAAAAAGTAGGGGCGCTTAGCTCAGCTGGTTTAGAGCATCTGCCTTACAAGCAGAGGGTCGGCGGTTCGAATCCGTCAGCGCCCACCACCCAATTCAGAATGCCGCGACAACGTCGCGGCTTTTCTTTTTGTGTCTGTACGGTCCTACCGTAGGACCGTTTTGGTCCCTCCGTAGGACTGAAACGGTCCCACGGTAGGACCGTTGAGGAACTCGGCAGTAGGTATAAAAAGAAATTTGGGGTATTACTTGGTCGTTTCCTCTTTTTTTTCTATCTTTGCACCATCAATACAAACCAACACTGACAGAAAACAATGATTTGGAATGAAACGATGGAATGCATGGACCGTGAACAGTTGCGCGAGATCCAGAGCAAGAGACTGGTAAAAATGGTGGAATATGTGTATCACAACACACCGTTTTACCGTAAGAAATTTCAGGAGATGGGCCTTGAGCCCGGCGATGTGAAGAGTATTGACGACATCGTAAAACTCCCCTTCACCAACAAACTCGACCTGCGCGACAACTATCCCTTCGGGTTGGCTGCCGTGCCCATGAGTCAGATTGTACGTATCCACGCCTCCAGCGGTACTACGGGAAAACCCGTCGTGGTGCTCTATACGCGTAAGGACCTTGCCATGTGGTCTGAGGCCATCTCGCGTGCCTTTACAGCTTATGGCGCTGGCAAAGATGATATTTTCCAGGTGGCCTATGGCTATGGCCTGTTTACCGGTGGACTGGGGGCGCACGACGGTGCTACGAATATCGGTGCCAGCGTGATTCCCATCTCGTCCGGCAATACGCAGAAACAGATTACCCTCATGCACGACTTTGGCTCGACGGTGCTCTGCTGCACGCCCAGCTACGGCTTGTTCCTCGGTGAGGCACTCCAGGAGTGTGAGTTCCCCCGCGACGACTTCCGCCTGCGTGTCGGCGCATTCGGTGCTGAGCCTTGGACGGAGGAGATGCGTCAGAAACTGGAAAGTACGCTCGGCATCAAGGCCTACGACATCTACGGCCTCTCTGAGATTGCAGGCCCGGGCGTGGGCTTCGAGTGTGAGCACCAGCACGGCACCCACCTCAATGAGGACTATTTCTACCCCGAGATACTGAACCCCGAGACGGGCGAGCCCCTGCCCGAGGGACAGCTCGGCGAACTGACGTTCACCCACCTGACGAAGGAGGGTATGCCGCTCCTCCGCTACCGTACCCACGACCTCACAGCCCTGCACTACGACAAGTGTGCCTGTGGACGTACCTTGGTTCGCATGGACCGCATCCTCGGACGTTGCGACGATATGCTCATCATCCGTGGCGTCAACGTCTTCCCGTCGCAGATCGAGGCTGTCATTCTCTCGCTGCCCGAGTACGAGCCGCACTTCCTGCTCACTGTCGATCGTGTCAACAATACCGATACCAGCGAACTGAAGGTCGAGGTGAAGGAGGAGTTCTTCACCGACGATATGGCCACGATGGTGGGTCTGCAGAAGAAACTCGAGGCCGAGCTGCGCAGCGTCATCGGACTGGGCTTTAAGGTTCGTCTGGTCGAGCCGAAGGGCATCGAACGCTCTACGGGTAAGGCTAAGCGTGTCATTGATAACCGTAAATTCAAATAAGGATTATGAAAGCAAAACAACTCTCCGTGTTCCTTGAGAACAAGTCTGGCCGCCTCACAGAGGTGACCGACGTACTGGGTGCCGCAGGCATCAACCTCTCAGCCATGTCTATCGCCGATAACTCCGACTTCGGCATTCTGCGCTGCATTGTCAGCGATCCTGACAAAGCCTATCAGGTATTGAAGGAAGCCCACTTCGCTGTGAAGATTACCGACGTCATCGGCTTCACCTGCCCCAACACCAGCGGTTCGCTCGCCAAGGTGCTCCGTCACCTCTCCGACAATGGCGTGTTCATCGAGTATATGTACTCCTTCGCCAATGGCGATGTCGCTCATGTGGTCATCCGTCCCACCGACCTTGACAGTTGCGACAAAATCCTTGCTGAGAAGGAAGTCGATCTGCTGGCTGCCAGCGACCTCTATAAGCTCTGAAAAAAGTAACTGAAAAATTTGGCAGTCTCATAAAAAAGCCGTACCTTTGCACCGCTTATCGCAATAAGGGGCGCTTAGCTCAGCTGGTTTAGAGCATCTGCCTTACAAGCAGAGGGTCGGCGGTTCGAATCCGTCAGCGCCCACAACACAGTTTAGTATGCCGCGACTCTGTCGCGGCTTTTCATTACGAAAGTTGTTTGAACGACATGAATTTAGATGTACTGACCGCCATTTCGCCTATTGATGGCCGCTATCGAAACAAGACAGAACAGTTAGCAGGATATTTCTCGGAATATGCCCTTATACGCTATCGTGTACGAGTGGAAATCGAATATTTTATTACGTTGTGCGAACTGCCATTGCCGCAGCTGGAGAACTTCGATCACCAGCTCTTTGAACCGTTGCGTGACATCTACCGCAACTTCTCCGAGGCTGACGCTGCCCGCGTCAAGGAGATAGAACAGGTTACCAACCACGACGTCAAGGCTGTCGAGTATTTCATCAAGGAGAAGTGGGATGCAATGCTCTCACCTCTCACCTCTCACCTCTTACCCCTAAAAGAGTTCATCCACTTCGGCCTTACCTCGCAGGACATCAACAACACCAGTGTGCCCCTCTCCATCAAGGAATCCCTCGAGCAGGTTTATTACCCCATGGTGGAGGAGCTCATCGAGCAACTCAACGACTACGCTGAGCAGTGGAAGAACGTTCCCATGCTCGCCAAGACGCACGGACAGCCGGCATCGCCTACTCGTCTGGGTAAGGAGGTGATGGTTTATGTCTATCGTCTCGAGGAGCAGTTGCGTGCCCTGAAGGACATTCCCGTCACAGCGAAGTTCGGCGGAGCCACGGGCAACTTCAATGCCCATCATGTGGCTTATCCCCAGTACGACTGGCGTGAGTTCGGCAATCAGTTCGTCTGCGAGAAGCTCGGGCTCGAGCGCGAGCAGTGGACCACACAGATCAGCAACTACGACTGGCTTGGCGCCATCTTCGATGGCATGCGTCGCATCAATACCATTATTATTGACCTCGATCGCGACTTCTGGATGTATATCTCTATGGAATACTTCAAGCAGAAGATTAAGGCAGGTGAAGTAGGTAGTAGCGCTATGCCCCACAAGGTGAACCCCATCGACTTCGAAAACTCCGAAGGAAACCTGGGCATTGCCAATGCCATCCTGCAGTTCCTCGCACAGAAGCTGCCCGTCAGCCGTCTGCAGCGTGACCTCACTGACTCTACAGTCCTCCGCAATGTCGGCGTGCCCATGGGCCATGCCCTCATCGCCCTGCAGAGCACGCTCAAGGGACTGCGCAAGCTCATCCTCAACGAGGACAAGCTGCATGAAGACCTTGAAAATACATGGGCAGTCGTGGCAGAGGCCATTCAGACCATCCTGCGCCGTGAGGCATACCCCAATCCCTATGAGGCACTGAAAGCCTTGACCCGTACCAACGAGCGCATGACCGAGGAGACCATTCACAATTTCATCAACACGCTCGACGTCAGCGAGGCCGTGAAACAGGAGCTCCGCGCTATCACCCCATGGAACTACACCGGCATGTAACCGCCCGTCTGTCCTGTCTGTCCAGTATGTTGCTATTGTATAGCAACTATATATAATATAGGTACACGTACATTATTAATATTAATAGCAAGAATAACAACCAAACAGGCCGTGAGGCTAAAAAAGTAAAAAAGAAAAGGAGAAACAATTATGGATTTTGAAAACGAAAAAAGAACCGACGAACAATCTGTTGAACAGAACGTCGAAAACCGTGAAGGCTATCAACCGACAAACCAGAATGGTTATCAGAACTACCGTCCGGGACGTACGCCGCGTCCCCGTATTCAGAAACCACGTCCCTATACACAGGATCGTGGCAGTTACAATCGTCATCAGAACGACGAGGGAGGATTCCGTCCCGAGGGCTTCGGCGCTGCATTGCAGAATGCGGCACCTCAGCGCGGTGGCTACCGTCCCCGTTACAACAATAATGAAGAGGGCGGCTACCAGCCCCGCGGCGGCTATCAGCCTCGCGGCGGTTATCAGCAACAGCATGGCGGCTACCGTCCCCGTTACAACAGCAATGAAGAGGGTGGCTACCAGCCTCGTGGTGGTTATCAGCAGCGTGGCGGCTATCAGCCTCGCGGTGGCTACCAGCCCCGTTACAACAACGATGAGCAGCAGGGTGGCTACCAGCCTCGCGGTGGTTATCAGCCTCGTGGCGGCTATCAGCAGCGTGGCGGTTACAACAAACGCCCGAGCAACGGCTTCCGCCCCCGCACTGGTGGCTACGACCCCAATGCTAAGTATAGCATGAAGAAGCGCATTGAGTACAAGGAGGAGAACTACGACCCCAATGAGCCCATTCGTCTTAACAAGTTCCTTGCCAATGCCGGTGTATGTAGCCGTCGCGAAGCTGACGAGTTCATCCAGGCAGGCGTAGTGACTGTCAATGGTGAGGTAGTGACCGAACTCGGAACGAAGGTTCTGCGCACCGACGATGTTCGTTTCCACGACCAGCCCGTCAACATGGAGAAGAAGGTCTATGTGCTGCTCAACAAGCCCAAGGACTATGTTACCACCAGCGACGACCCCCAGCAGCGCAAGACCGTGATGGATCTTGTCAAGGGTGCCTGCCCTGAGCGTATCTATCCCGTAGGTCGTCTTGACCGTAACACCACCGGTGTGCTTCTGCTCACCAACGATGGTGACCTCGCTTCGAAGCTCACCCATCCGAAGTTCCTCAAGAAGAAGATTTATCATGTTCATCTTGACAAGAACGTTACAGCTCACGACCTCCAGCAGATTGCCGAGGGTATCCAGCTCGAGGACGGAGAAATCAAGGCTGACGACGTGCAGTACGCTGACCCCGTTGACAAGAAGCAGGTGGGCATCGAGATCCACTCTGGCCGTAACCGCATCGTACGTCGTATCTTCGAGAGCCTTGGCTACAAGGTGACCAAGCTCGACCGCGTACAGTTTGCCGGCCTTACCAAGAAGAACCTCCGCCGCGGCGACTGGCGCTACCTCACCGAAGAGGAAGTGGACCGCCTCCGCATGGGTGCTTACGAATAAAGAAAGTAGTTTAGTATGTTGCGATGCCATCGCAACAAAAATAGAAAAATATGAAACGAACAACAATCATTGACGTGCTGAAAAGCACCGATTACGGCAAAGAAGTCACTGTCAAGGGATGGGTGCGTACGCACCGCAGCTCCAAGGCCGTTGACTTCATCGCCCTCAACGACGGCTCGACCATCAAGAACGTCCAGGTTGTCGTTGACCCGGAGGCTTGCCCCGTAAGCAGCGATTGTGTCGCTGCCCCTTCCCTCAAGGACATCACCACCGGCTCTTGCATCTGCGTAAAGGGTACCCTCGTCGAGAGCCCCGCTGCTGGCCAGCCTTCTGAGGTGCAGGCCAACGAGATTGAGATCTACGGTCTCTGCGACAACACTTATCCCATGCAGAAGAAGGGCCAGTCGTTCGAGGTGATGCGCAAGAACGCCCACATGCGTCTCCGCACCAATACCTTCGGTGCCGTCATGCGCATCCGCCACAACATGGCGATGGCCATCCATACCTATTTCCATGAGCATGGATTCTTCTACTTCCACACGCCGCTCATTACTGCCAGCGACTGTGAGGGAGCAGGCAACATGTTCCAGGTGACCACCAAGAACCTCTACGACCTGAAGAAGGACGAGCAGGGAAAGATCATCTACGACGATGACTTCTTCGGCGAACAGACCTCACTCACCGTCAGCGGACAGCTCGAGGGCGAGCTTGGTGCAACCGCTCTGGGAGCCATCTATACCTTCGGACCGACCTTCCGTGCTGAGAACAGCAACACCCCGCGTCACCTCGCGGAGTTCTGGATGGTGGAGCCTGAAGTAGCCTTCCTCGACCAGGAAGGACTCATGGACCTCGAGGAGGACTTTATTAAATATTGTGTACGTTGGGCACTCGACAACTGCAAGGACGACCTGGAGTTCCTCAACAAGATGATCGACAAAACGCTTATTGAGCGACTCGAGGGCGTGCTTCGCGAAGACTTCGTGCGCTTACCTTATACTAAAGGTATAGAGATTCTCCAGCAAGCCATCAAGGACGGCCACAAGTTTGAGTTCCCCTGCAACTGGGGCGACGACCTGGCCAGCGAGCATGAGCGCTACCTCGTGGAGCAGCACTTCAAGAAGCCCGTCATCATGACCGACTACCCGAAGGAGATCAAGGCCTTCTACATGAAGACCAACGAAGATGGCAAGACCATGCAGGGCACCGACGTCCTCTTTCCGCAGATTGGCGAGATCATCGGAGGCTCCGTCCGTGAGGAGAGCTACGACAAGCTCATGGCTGAGATCAACCGACGCAAGATGGAGACCGACAAACTTTGGTGGTATCTCGATACCCGCAAGTGGGGAACCTGTCCTCACGCTGGCTTCGGCCTCGGTTTCGAGCGTCTTATCCTCTTTGTAACGGGCATGCAGAACATTCGCGACGTTATTCCGTTCCCCAGAACGCCTAAGTCTGCGGAGTTCTAATGTTAAAAGTGCAGGAAAATGGGTGTATTTTTGACGAAATAAGCATAGAAAGTCAATTTTTTAGCTAATTTTCGAAAAAAAAGTTGTAAAATCCTTGCAAGTTATCGGATTAATGCCTATATTTGCACCCAAAAACGTAACTCTGCGTAAGAGATACGGCCTAAGATTGTGAGAGAATTAGAGAACAAATAACATTTTTTATTAATTAATTTTAAATTAAAAATCGTATGAACAAAAGATTTTTGACTGCATTGCTTACTGGAGCCATTTTCATGGCATCTGCAAGCATGTTTGTTGCTTGTAAGGATTACGATGACGACATCAAGAACTTGCAGGCACAGATTGACAAGGCAGCCCTTCAGACCGATCTTCAGACTCTGAAGACCTCTCTGGAGAGTGAGCTGAGCACACTGAAGGCTTCTCTGGCCACTGCTCAGGCTGAACTGGCTCAGAAGGCTAACAAGGCAGACGTTGATGCTGCTTTGGCAAAGAAGGCTGACAAGGAAGCTCTTGAGGCTTTGGCTGAGAAGGTTGTTAAACTGACTGAGCGTGTTGCAACCATCGAGACTCAGATTTCAGCTATCAACGAGGCTTTGGACAAGAAAGCTGACAAGACAGAGCTTGCCACACTGGAGGCTACTCTGACCGGTAAGCTGGAGAACCTGGAGCAGGTTCTTGGCGAGAAGCTCTCTGCTGAGGAGGCTGCTCGCAAGGCTGAGGATGTCAAGTTGCAGGCTGCCATCGATGCTGCTAACGCAAACATCGAGTTGCAGAAGCAGGCTCTTGAGGCTGCCAAGGCAGCTCTCGAGGCTAAGGACGCTGAGCTCCAGGGGCTGATTGGTGCTAATGCAGAGGCTATCGAGGCTCTGAATACCAAGATGACTGCTGCTGAGGCCGCTATCAAGAAGATTCAGGAGGAGACCATCCCTGCTCTGGAGGCTGGCATCGCAGCTAATGCTGATGACATTGCTACCCTGAAGGAGCAGATGCAGGATGCTGCTGAAAAGATTGATGCAATTGCTGCAGAACTTGATGTTCTGGAAGTTGGCGTAATGAAGGTACTCTCTTCTCTGGTATTGAAGCCCGCTTTCTACTGGGAAGGTCTTGAGGGTATCGAGATTCCTTATATCTCTAAGACTCCCGTATTCGCTCCTTACGGTCCGTATGAGTTTACTTATAGGGTAAATGGTACAACACAGGGAGACAACAAGGTTAAGGTTAAGGTTGACTCTATTATGTCTGTAGTTTTGGCCGACGGCAAGATTTTTGCAACAAATGCCAAAAAGACAGGCTTAGAAGGTCAGGATCTTTGGGTGAATGGTAATGGAAATCATGTTATTCTCCAGAACTCTTTGACTGACGCAGAAATTCAGGCATATGTTGGAGCAAACACTAAGATCAAGAGAGTTGATATTAGTGAGGGTGGTATCGCTACCTATCATGTTAATCCTTCTACAGCCAATTTGGATGGCTACAAGATTAGCTTCTATGAGAATCTGGCTGAGGTTTATACACGTGCTGGCGTTCCGACTACCATTAGCCCTGAGGCATTGGTAAAAGATGCTGGTGAGTATGAGGTTACAAATGGTATTATTGAGATCCCATTCAAGGTTAATGACGATAATCTGGCTCAGATTTTCAACGCTTGGATTGCATCGAATCACGAGCTGGGTAATGCTCATATTGATGACGAGACAGATGCTTTTGGTAGCGGTGCTAAGTTACCTTTCATCGCTGCTCAGATGACCAAGGCTGCTGATAGCGAGGATGACCAAGATAGAATTGTTACATCTGATTATGCTGTAGTTCTTCCTGGCGTTTATACTATTGTTGCTTTGGGAGACAACGCTCCTGAGACAACTCTTGATAAGGAAACATTTGTTGTATCTACCCCGCGTCACCACGTGATTCGCGACAACCACCTCTATGAGAGCGTAGGTTATGAGAATGCTACGGATATGACGAGTTACGGTGCTATTCCTATGCCTGCTACCCACAGCGTTGCTTACAATGGCTCAATTGACCTTTCTAAGTTTGTGGAGACTCATTTCACCTATCAGTCTAAGGTTAAGTATGGCTACAATGGTACAGAGCAGGTAATGAGCGAGGAGACTATGAAGGCTCTCGGTCTGCACTACAACTACACTATCGTAAACTATATAGTTGGTACTAACAAGACTGGTGAATCAAAGCACATCCAGCAGGATGCTTCTAACCCTGCAATATTCTATCCCCGTTCAGTAACTGACAAGGGTGAGACTATTAAGGATGAAACAGCTACCCGTGAGGTTATCGGCCGTGAGCCGCTGATCCGTGTTGACCTTCTGAACAAGAACAATCAGATTATCCGCTACGGTTACATCAAACTGCGTATTACTGAGGATATTGATATTACTGACAAGTTTGTTGAAATCGACCTCGGTGAGATGTGGATGGATTGCGGTGACTCTGCTAAGGTTACATGGTCTCAGATGGAGAACCTCATTCTGGCTCAGCTGGGTACAAATGGTCTGACCAAGCAGGAGTTTGAGAAGCAGTACTACCTTGAAGTGGCTAACGCTGCTGTTAAGGACATGCCGTCCAATACAAATGGTAAGCTTTATGCAACAGCTGCTAATAATAATCGTTTCGCTGCTCGTTACTATCTGGTAGAGAAGGACGGTAAGACAACCGCAGTGAAGGCTGGTCCGAAGGAGACGGTTATTGACAATGATAAACTTGCTCAATATACAGCTGATGACTGGAAGAAGGTTACGGCTGAGAACAACTACTTCGGCCGTGTATGGTACACTCCGCATGATAACTCTACAGATGCTCATGCATGGGATGAGAATACCAACGTGCTGATTTGGCAGTTCGGTAACGCTGCAAGTAAGCCAAATGGCATGGAAGACGCTGATGCTACTGTCATGAGTAACATGAACGGTCAGTATGCAAACATGATTAAGGTTCTTCAAGCTACTGCTGACAATGGTGGTGTTAATGCCACGGAGGTTTCTACAGTTATCCGCTTCAAGCAGGTTAATGGTGAAGCTTCTATCTATGTCAAGCTGAAGTTCGATGCTAAGAAAATCCACTTCGCAACTGCAGACATCAAGAATCGTGTATTGAACCGCTGGTTCTCAATGACTGAAGGTTACAAGGCTGCCCCCGAAAAGACTGATACTATCGAGGTATATGCTAATGTTCCTACACCTGCTGAGAATGGACGTGCAGATTTGGCAACTACCACATTTGTTAAGGATTTGAAGGAGTACTGGCTCGATAAGATTGTTACTCCGACTATCGCTAACAGTGATAAGTTCACTAAGAACTTCTGGAATCCGGAGACTGGTCAATACAGAGGCACTGTTGCCTTCCAGTTCCGTCTGCCTGAGGAGGGTGTAAATGCTGACTTCAGCGCTACTAAGGAAGGAACATGGACTGTTAAGGGTATCTCTGGTTCTGTTTACACCCTGAAGATTGATGCTACTAATGATACGTATGATAAGATTGTTGCTACTAAGCGCGGTACTACTGCATACGAAAATCCTGAGCTCATCTGCCGTCTGAACAGAACAACAGGTGTCATTGAGTACATGGGTCGCGATCAGGAGACTAAATACTCTAAGGGTACTAAGGGTGCAGACTATGCTGCTCCTACCGACGGCCAAGTTAACGGTGCTGCTTCTGACATCTTGAACTTCATCGGTTACTACGATGCAAAGGGTAACAGCATTAAGAGCTCTTATCTGACTGGTCAGAAGGACAAGGCATTTACTGCCTTCGTTGAGATTAAGGTTTCTGGCACAGCTTGCTACGATCCTATCATCAAGAACAACTTCTTCAACGTTCGCTTCCTGCGTCCTATCAACGTATGGCCCGTTGAGACTAAGATTACGGATGCTCCGAACGAGACTCAGTGGATTAACATCTGGGAGCTCATCAACATTAAGGACTGGCGTACATACGGTGTCGTTATGACCAATCCCGAACAGGGTGATCCGTTCGTTCAGAAGTTCAGCGATGGTCTGAAGTACACTGGTGACTTCGTTGACTCACCTGCTGAAGGATTCGGCAAGTCTGTTCCTTACAGATTCTACAACATTACGAACCTGTATGTACTGCGTGAAGATATCCGTAGTGATGCTTACCTGCAGGCTAGTGAGCGTAGTATTCTGACTTCTGATGCAGCTATTAAGGCTCTGCGCCCGATTACTTCAATTCCTGCACTGACAAATGGTAATCTCTATTACCTGTCAATTCAGGCTTACGCTGACTATGATACTGAGGCTAAGCGTGCTGCATTCGCAGTAACTGAAGCGAAGAAGGGTCAGGAAAACACGAAGAAAGCAAATGACCTGCTCGCATACACCAACAACGGTAGTGTATCTCAGGTATATCACATCTACGTTCCCATCGCAGTTGAGTACTCATGGGGTGCTCTTGCAGACTGGACTCAGAAGGTATGGGCTGTTATCACAGTTGACCCGACCGTAGGTAACGAGTAATCCAAAGGATTTATTTTAGAATCTCTTAATAAGCTCAGAGGGGTGTCACATGTTGGCACCCCTCTTGTTTGAAAGTTAACATAAAACGCATATAATAAGATGAAGAAAGTATTTATGCTCCTTGCCGCCACTGTGCTGACGACCGGCCTGATGATGTCGTGCAGCGGCTGTGGCAGCAAGACAGAGGAGGCACCTGAGGCACCCTCTATGTTTACGAAGGAGGACACCACGCAGCTTCTGAACCTGATAGACCAGTTCAACGGCTACATGAAGGCCGGTGACATCAAGAGCGCTACGGAGATGCTGGTGTTCCTGAATGGTGACAGCATCGAGCAGCTGAACCCGCAGTTCTTCAATCGCCAGGCCAGATCGTTGTCTGCCGTTCGCGGCATTGACTATCAGCTGGACCGCATCATGCTGAGAGACGACATTGACAACGAAGCGAAGATCGACATTGTTTTGTTCGAGAAACCCGAAGGTGACACTCGTCCCAACACCACGTCGCTCTACTTCCGTCCCGTTCGCATTGACGGACAGTGGTACCTGACGACGAAGGACAACATCACCGATACGCGCAGTGACCTGCGTAACCGTCAGGACAACGAGGAGACGCCCGCTGCTGGGGAAGAGGAAAATGAAGAGTAAACACATACTGGTTATGAGTTTGACTGCAGCCCTGTTGCTGACCGCCTCCTGCGGCCGGCAGCAGGAGGCGGTCAGGCAAGAGGGTGATGCACAGGCTCGTATCGAGTTTCTTGGGGGCGAGGAGTACGACTTCGGCACGTACGATGTGCGTGACACGTTGTACCACGACTTCGTGTTCCGCAACGTCGGCACGGTACCGTTCACCATCAGCCGCATAGAGCCCTCGTGCCACTGTACGGCGGCGCAGTTCTCCGAGCGTCCCGTAGCCCCGGGAGCTACAGACACCATCCGCGTGAGCTACGACGGCAACGGCTTCGTCCCAGGCTACTTTGTGAAACAGTGCGACATCTACTCGAATGCCGACACCGTCTATCACCTGCGCATTCATGGCAGATATTACGAGAAAGAGTAAAAATACACTGAAAAAGTGGGCTTTCTGGGGCGAAAAGGTATAAATTAGATACTTTTTCGCCCTTTTTTGTTGATTTTCCTGCTTTTTTTTTACACGTTTTAATATTTTTTCGTATATTTGCACCCAGAATATTCACTTAATATATTAAGATTTTAAAAAATTATGAAGATTAAATTGTTTATTGTAGCTGCTCTTGCTTGGGTAAGCATGAGCGCTATGGCACAGAGAACGGAGCGTGTTATCGATCGCGTAGAACCGCGTACTGTGCAGGAGTTCGATCATCAGGAGACAACTCAGTCATTCAAGTCTCATTGGTTCATTAACCTTCAGGGCGGTGCTCAATATACCCTCGGCGAGGCTAAGTTCAAGGATCTGATTTCTCCCAACGTACAGGCAGCCATTGGTTACCAGTTCACTCCGGTATTCGGTCTGCGTCTGCAGGCTAACGGCTGGCAGTCAAAGGGTGGTTGGAGTGCATTCCGCGCTACCAAGGGTGCTGAGCCTTACACCAACGACTACAAGTTCAAGTATGTAGCTCCGGGCCTGGACTTCATGTTCAACCTGTCTAACCTGTTCTGCGGCTGGAATCCCGACCGTTTCTTCAACGTAACCGCATTCCTCGGTGGTGGTGCTAACATCGCTTGGGACAACGGTGAGGTTAACGACATCGCCAAGTCTCTGCAGAACACGGACGCTTACCTTCTGGACTACCTGTGGGATGGCACGAAGGTTCGTCCCTTCGGACGTGGTGGCCTGCAGTTCGGTTTCCGTCTGAGCGACGCTGTTCAGTTCATGCTCGAGGGTAATGCCAACATCATCAGTGACAAGTACAACTCAAAGAAGGCTGACAACCCCGACTGGTACTTCAATGCACTGGCTGGTTTCCGCATCAACCTGGGTAAGGTTCGCAACGTTGAGCATCACGACGTATATCGTGACGTAGTGGTATATGACACCATCTACAAGACTGTTGTTGTCGAGGAGCCCGTTGTACGCGTTGAGCCGCTGCGCCGTGACATCTTCTTCCTGCGCAACAAGACTGACATCCGTGAGTCTGAGGCACAGAAGGTTGCTGACATCGCTGACTACCTGAACCAGTATCCTGAGGCAAAGGTTAACATCGTAGGTTATGCTGACGTTCAGACTGGTAACGCTCAGATCAATGCTCGTCTGGCTCGGCAGCGTGCTGACGTTGTCGTGAAGGCTCTGGTTGAGCAGTACGGCATCAGCGCTGACCGCATCAGCTACGACTCAAAGGGTGATACCGAGCAGCCGTTCGTAGAGAACGACCAGAACCGTGTATCTATCTGTATCGCTGAGTAAACTAAAGCAATTATTTATAGTAGTTTTTTAAGGGCCGGCCCAGTGATGGGCTGGCTCTTGTTTTTGTATGATTGAAACACACTGACTATGAACGACATGATTCTTACTATTAACGGAAAAAGCTACAAACTGGTGCCTACGGACGAACAGCTGGAGGAACGATTGAACACGCCGTCTGTGCACCAGGACACCAACCGCCATATCACAGCCTATGTCTGTCAACTGGTCAACGAACTGCAAGCCAGCGGACGTCATCGGACCTCAGAGACCTATCGTTCGGCGCTGAACAGCCTGCTGCGCTACCTCGCCGGCAACGACATTCAGCTATGCGACATTAACGGGGCGCTCATGTGTGACTACGAACGTTACCTGCGTGCCCGGGGTGTTTCCAGCAACAGCGCCTCGTTCTATCTGCGCGTGCTGCGCACCATCTACAACCGCGCCGTGACAGAAGGGCTTGTTATCGACCGGAAACCCTTTGCCCGGGTATATACCGGCATCGGGAAAACCAGCAAACGGGCCGTCCCGCTCGACATCATCAAGCGTATCAACAATATGGACAGGCTGTCGCCGGCACAGGCCTTTGCACGTGACATCTTCCTGTTTTCCTTCTACACCCGAGGCATGTCGTTCGTTGACATTGCCTACCTGCGACCAGGAAACATCAAGTGTGGCATACTGACCTACCGCCGACACAAGACCGGGCAGGAGCTGACCATGCGCATGGAGCCGCAGATACAGGAAATCATTGACCGCAACCCATCGCCCAATCCCGATTACCTGCTGCCCATCATCAAGCGTAGTAACGGCTGTGAACGGAGCCAGTATCGTGAGAGTCAGCGTATGGTGAACTGCATGTTGCACGACATTGGATGTCGGCTTCAACTGACGAGCAAACTCACCTTCTACTGTGCCCGACACTCGTGGGCAAGCATTGCCCACACCATGAACATCCCGCTGCCCATCATCAGCGAAGGCATGGGGCACAGCTCAGAGCGTACCACACGTATCTACCTCAAGTCGCTCGACCATAATCGTATTGACAGCCTGAACGCCAGCATCATTCAGGCTGTTGATGAATAGTTTTTTCCGAAAATCCTTTGCATGTTCGGAAATATTCACTATCTTTGTACCAATTATTACTAAAACTGTGAAGATATGAAGATTTTAAAGACCTTACTCGCTGTCATGCTGCTGACAATGGGCACACTGACAGCCTCGGCTCAGGAAGTCGAGTATTCGTTCAAGCCTCACGCATTCCTGAACCTGCAGGGCGGTGCACAGTACACCTTGACCGACGCAAAGTTCAAGGATCTCCTCTCTCCGAACGTACAGGCTGGTATCGGTTATCAGTTCTCACCGGTAGTCGGTGTCCGTCTGGCTGCCAGCGGCTGGCAGTCGAAGGGTGGCTTCGACGAGCCTACGAACCTGAGCTATAAGTTCAACTATGTGGCTGGTAATATCGATCTCATGTTCAACCTGACCAACCTCTTCTTCGGTTGGAAGCCCCAGCGCTTCCTGAACGTTACGGCACTCGTAGGCGGTGGAGGAAACTTCGCCTGGAAGAACGACGAGGCCATCGCACTGCAAAACCAGACGGGACGACTGACCAATATCTGGGAAGGCACCCAAAAGCGCACGACAGCACGTGCCGGCCTGCAGTTCGACTTCCGTCTGAGTGACTGTGTAGGCTTCCTGCTGGAGGGTAATGCCAACACCGTTTCCGACTACTACAACTCCAAGCAGTCGGGCAATGCCGACTGGTACTTCAACGCACTGGCAGGCTTCCGCATCAACCTGGGCAAGTCATACACCACCAAGACCATTGCAGCTCCCGAGCCAGAGCCCGTCTATGTAGAACCTGTGGTACAGCCGGAGCCTGTTGTGGTACAGCTGGAACCCGAGCCCGTCATCGTACGTGTAGAGCCGCTGCGCCGCGACATCTTCTTCCTGCGCAACAAGACTGACATCCGTGAGAGTGAGGCTTCGAAGGTTCAGGACATTGCCAACTACCTGAACCAGTATCCTGAGGCAAAGGTTAACATCGTAGGTTATGCCGATGCCGGAACAGGTAACGACAAGATTAACGACCGCCTGGCATCTCGACGTGCCGATGCCGTGGTAAAGGCGCTCATTGAGCAGTACGGCATCTCTGCCGACCGCATCAGCTACGACTCAAAGGGTGCCCGCGTTCAGCCGTTCGAGGAGAACGACATGAACCGCGTCACCATCTGTATTGCTGAGTAGAAACACGTCGTTTCATTACATACCGAGTAACGCCCCTTTACATGCCGTGTAAAGGGGCGTTACTCGGTATGTAAAGGGGCGTTACATGGCGGGTAAGTAAATACGAAAAAAAAGACGTTATTACTTCCCGGCATAGTAGCCATGAATGCGGAGGTGAGTGGTGAGAGATAGGATTGGGTGGTAAGCAATAACTGAATACCTAATTAATATTTTTCGAAGGGGGGACATCTGCGAAAGATGTCTCCCCTTCTGTTGTTACTCCGCTGCGGGCGGTTCTGGCAGCAGCGGATCATGCTGATCCTCGGGCTTCACGGGTGACGTTACGAGGGTGTCACCCTGAGTGTCTGCATCGAGGTCGAGGAAATGGGGTGCCTTGGGCAGAATGGTTACTACCAAGGCACGGAGGGTATCCTCACGCCCCTCGATGTAGTTGATGATGACCGAATCGCCAGGTACCATCATACCGTTGACAAAGCGGGCATCGGCCAGCTTGAAGTAAAGCGTATCCTTATCTACCGCAAGCAGGGTGCTTACGACAGTGTCACCCTCAAGTTCCACGTAGGTAACCTTACCGCGTGTCTCCTGCAGCCCTTTACGGCAACCGACAAAGACCGTCATACAGAGGCAGAGCAGGACGAATGTAAATACAAGTTTCTTCATATTCTTCTTTTTACCTTATTGTTTTGTCGTTTCAAAAAGAAAGGGGGAGCCACCCGCTATGGGCGCTCCCCCCTTTGGGTTATGTATTAACTAGTCCGTTAATAACTACCTGATTGTACAGATTACTTGTCGAACAGGATGACAACCGGGAACTCGAAGTCGTGCTTCTTGCCGAAGGTGTCGTAACCGGTAATCACGATGCTACCAGTCATGTTCTCAGTCGGGTTAGCAGCGCCACCCTTCTTCTTGTAACCAGCTGCAATATTATCCTCGTTAGCAGGCTCGATGTACTTGGCAACGTTGCCAGTGAACTTGAAGGTCAGCTTCTCAACCTCAGGTGTAGCCTCGTTGTTAATGTTGTAAAGAGCTGTGCGGAACTTCTTCTCATCAGCAGGAACCTGTGCTATGCTATTGCCATGCAACAACTTAGCATCGTAAGCAAGGACAACGTCCTTAGCAGAAGAGTTCAGCTTGATGATATCCAGTATTCCATTCTGCTTAGTGTACCGAGTTACACCATTTGTACGCATTGAAGAAATCTGACGGAATTTCGTTACTGCACCACCACCATTGAGCTCATCAGTTACCCATGTTACATAGAGTACGTCGCTCGTTTCTGTGGTATATACAAGGTTGTTTTGATCATCCTTTACATCAGTACCATTTGCATCAACCTCAACAAGAGGATAGCTGTATTCAGTGGTGTAGGTCAGCAGATCGACGGCGTTCTTGAACTGGGTCGTGAACGACTGAGCAGCAACAGCGTAGTCATAGTTCGTTGTCCAAGTGTTGTTCTCCTTCGTACCACTGATGTTCTTGAAGGTGAAGTTCAGGTTAGTGGCGTAACCGTGGTCGATAGCAGCCGGGAAGAGCTGAATGACGGTGTTTCCACCCTTCAAAGCGGTTGCGTCATTCCAGTCGGTGGTGTAGGCAGCCGTCTTAGGATCGCTTGTCCTGTCGTTGGGCAGACCGGCAAATGCGAACGAGTAGAGCTTCTTGACATTTTCGTTAGCGAGGAACTCACCAGATACATAGTCTTCCATCTTGCGCTCACCGCTTACAGCCAGAGCATCCCATGTAGCGTCAGCAACAGCACTCTTCAGAGTACCGCTTGCACCCTGCCAGTAGAACGTGTTGTTGGTGTATGCAGTAGCAAATGCGTCAGCAGTAGCAACCGGATAAACCGTCAGCACCTTGCTTGCTGTGGGATCGTAGTCAGGCTTCCAGATGAACTTGTAGTCAGCAGGAATGTTAGCAGCCGTAGGCATCACCTTCTTGGCAGCAATCTCCAACTGGTACTGAATAGGATTGCTCGACTCATTTCTGAGCTCACTGAATGAATTGAGTTTCACTGATGAGCCGTTCAGCCAATCCTTCAGTTGAACACCCTTCACACCTACTACCAGATACTTGATGTTATTCCAGTTGTCAGCCAGCGTCTTCTTGTCTTTCTGGTACAGAGCCCAATAGATGGTCACGCCATTGCGGAATTGCGTTCCATAGAATGAACTACTACCGTATTTACTATACCAGAAGCCGAGCGCCTCAAATGTATCATCAGCAAGTTCTGCAACACCATAGTTAACGCCTTCATCGCGCTTCAGGAATTTCTCAAAGTTATCGCTAGAATTATTTACG
Organism: uncultured Prevotella sp.; assembly: GCA_947169685.1. GTDB lineage: Bacteria > Bacteroidota > Bacteroidia > Bacteroidales > Bacteroidaceae > Prevotella. The sequence continues at coordinate 22,914 of CAMVQS010000013.1, forward strand.
ATTAGGCTGTCAAGGGTCATACCCTTAGTCTCGTCGAGAGCGAGAACCTCAGCTGTGAGGGTCACCTTCTTCGTCTCGATGTCGCCAACCTTTACGTAGAATGCCTTACCATCGGGATCGAGCAGCGAACCGTCGTAGTTAACAGCCCATACACGGAAACCGATAACGTCACCCTGAGCCTTCGGAGTATTGATAACGAGGTTGATCTTCTCAGCAGCACGGGTCATGGTGTAGATACCGTCAATCTGGCTGCGATAGCTCTGCCAAGCCTCCCACTCAGAAGGAGCAGACTCAACAGCATTCTTTTGGAAGTCGAAGGTGATGTACCAGTATTCAGCATACTGCTTCAGTTTTTCGGGAAGCTCAACAGTAATCTTCTGACCTACACTCTCGATGGTGAAGTAACTGGAATTGAAGCGATAGTCCTGTGTGTCGTTAGCCGTATTGTAGAGCTTGTCGCTCTCCTTCTTGGCTTCAGCAGCAGGAATCAACCAGCCAGCCTTGATAGCTTCAGCATTATTAACCCAAGCCTGCTCAGGATTCTTCTCTGTGTAGGCACTGCCCTGATCTGCGCTCTGAATACCAGGCTTCTGAAGATCATATACATAGCTCGTCCAGCGGTTGTGAACACGAGGTGCATTACCCCAAATACCGTCGTAGTTAAAGGCATATCCAGAGGTACCATAGAAGGGCTTGCCTTCGCTGTCCTTTGAAGTCAAGTTAAAGTTAAGTACGGCTGACGGCGAGAAGTAAGAATACTCAGCAGCTACATCGTAAGTAGAAGCAACATAGCGCTCCTCGTCGGTAGTATTGTTGATAGCCACAGCATACAGGATTTGATCGCCAGGTTTCTTAGGATCGGTCTCGAAGTTAGCATTAGCCTTCTTAGCCTCTTCCTCAGTAGCGTAGTACTCACGCTCGTTGAAAGTGACGAGGTTGAAGTCCTTCAGCTCGGTGTTCTCCTTTACGCTTACGGGAATCACCCACAGACCACTCTCTACGGTCTCGCCACGGGTAATCAGACCCTGATAGCGATACGGCTCGCCGATGGTAACCAGCTCGTCAAGGTTACGACCCTTAGAGTCGATGAACTTAACCTGCTCCTTGGTGAAGGTAGCGTTAACGGGGTTCACGCGAACCAGCAGTGCCTGCTTAGCGCGGATGTCAGCACCCTCAGTGTATTCGATGATCTCGTTAGCATCCTCGAAGAGACTCTCAGTCTCCTTGTCACCGAACTTAGAAGTAAACTTCTGCTTACCAAAAATGAAGTTGAGCTCAAAACCATCCTCGTTGTTAATAAGTGCACCGAGCGGGAACTGGATAGCCTCATTCTCGTCATCCAGAACACCTGAGTAAGAAGCGATCAGCTCAACGCTTGAAACAGCCTTGTAAAGCTCGTCGATGGCAGCGCCATAACCAGCAACAACCAGTGCCAGAGCCTCGAGGTTGGTCTCAGCAGCCTCCTCAATTTCAGCCTTCAGTGCATCCAGCTTACCATTCAGGTCCTCAGCCAGCTTGTTGGTAACGGCCAGTGTAGCGTAGTTCTCCAACTGGCTAGTCAGGTTTGCAACACCCTCATTAGCCTTGTCAGCAGCAGCCTGTGCAGCCTCAGCAGCAGCCTGAGCAGCAACAGCCTTAGCCTCGGCCTCGGCCAGCTCCTTAGCAGCAGCGGCAATCTTGGCAGCATCGTCAGCAGTCAGCTGTGCCTTGTCAGCAGCAGCCTGAGCCAGTTCAGCCAGTTTCTTGGCAGCCTCGGTAGCGTCAGCAGCAGCCTTCTTAGCAGCCTCTAACTCAGCCTTGGTAGCATAAGTCTCTTCTGCCTTCTTGGCAGCGTCCTCAGCAGCCTTCTTGACAGCCTCCAGCTCAGCCTTCGTAGCAGCAGCGTCAGCAGTCTTCTGGGCAGCAGCGGCAGCCTTGATAGCGTCAGCAGCGCTGGCAGCAGCATCCTCGGCAGTCTTCTTGACAGCCTCGAGAGCCTCCTTCGTAGCGGCAGCGTCAGCAGTTTTCTGAGCAGCAGCGGCAGCTGTGATGGCCTGCTCAGCCTTTGACATAGCTGCAGATGCGTTGCTTGAGACAGATGTTAACTGAGTCTGAAGAGCATCAACCTCGCTCTTCAGCGCAGCCTTGTCGATTTGTGACTGTAAGTTCTTGATGTCGTCATCATAATCCTTACAAGACACGAACATGCTTGTAGCTGCCAGGAAAATGGCACCCGTAAGCAGTGTACTCAAAAATCTTTTGTTCATACGATCTTGAATTTAAAATTAATTAATAAAAAAGGTTATTTGTTCTCTAATTCTCTCACAGTTTTAAGCCGTATCTCTTACGCAGAGTTACGGTTAATGATTGTTAAAGAAGAAAACTGCACGTAAATAAAAGCGCGAGAACCGTAGAAGGCCCTCGCGCGTGAACATTATTTATTATGAATAAAGCTTATACGAGATATATTCCATCTTCCTCGATGGTGATGAGACGGCGTTTGTAGAGGTCGCCGACAGCCCGTTTAAAGATTTTCTTGCTGACCTTGAAGCGGTCTTCAATAAGCTCGGCTGGACTCTTGTCACCGAGGTTACACCGTCCGTTGTTGTCCTTGAGGTACTGCAGCAGCACTTCGGTGAAGCCGAGAGCACGCTCATAGCCTGTCATGGTCTGGTAACGCTCCACCTTGGCGGTGGCCATGAGACGGTGGGTCTTCTGGTCCTCCATGACATAGACGTAGTACTTCTTTCCTATCTCCATGCGTACCTTCTGTTCGCGGAAGGGACAGAAGAGGTCTTTCATCAGGCCCCACTTAAGAAAGGCACCGTACTCGTTGGTCCATGCACATTCGAGCCAGGCAAACTGTCCGACCTTGGCCAGCGGATGTTCGGTAGTGGCAACGAGGCGTTCGTCCTGGTCAAGATAGATGAACACTTCGAGCTCGTCGCCGGGTTTCGTGCCAGCAGGTACATAACGGGAGGGAAGGAGGATTTCTCCATTCTCCCCGCCGTCGAGGTAAAGGCCGAAGTCAACAGTCTTTACAACGGATAAGGTATTGTAATCTCCGAGTTTAATCATTTCACGTTACCGACCTTGATGAGGAACTCACCAATCTGTACGGCATTGAGGGCGGCACCCTTGCGGATCTGGTCACCTGAGAGCCAGAATGTCAGACCGTTCTCGTCACTCAGGTCCTTACGCACGCGACCTACATAGACATCGTCCTTGCCGGCAGTGTCCATCGGCATGGGGTATTTCAGGTTGGCAGGATCGTCAACCAGCGTACAGCCGGGAGCAGCGGCAATGGCCTTCTGTGCGGCCTCTACGCTGATGGGCTGTTCGGTCTCAATCCATACGCTCTCAGAGTGTGAGCGCAGCGAGCTGACACGTACACACATGGCCGAGCACTTGGCATCGGTATGCATAATCTTCTGTGTCTCGTTGTACATCTTCATCTCTTCCTTCGTGTAGCCGTTGGGCTGGAACACGTCAATCTGAGGGATGACATTGTAGGCCAGCTGGTGCGGGAACTTCTTGATGGTCTTTACCTCGCCGGTCTCCACAATCTCCTTGTACTGCTGTTGTAGCTCGGCCATGGCTGCAGCACCGGCGCCTGAGGCACTCTGGTACGAGCTGACGTGGATACGCTTGATGTGGCTGAGCTTTTCCAGTGGCTGGAGTACGACAACCATCATGATGGTGGTACAGTTGGGGTTGGCAATGATGCCACGCGGACGGTTCAGGGCATCCTCGGCGTTGCACTCGGGCACTACCAAGGGCACATCGTCATCCATGCGGAAAGCGCTGGAGTTGTCAATCATCACAGCACCATACTTTGTGATGGTCTCTGCAAACTCCTTCGACGTGCCGGCACCGGCAGAGGTGAAGGCGATATCCACATCCTTGAAGTCGTCATTGTGCTGCAGCAGCTTCACGGTCAGTTCCTTACCGCGGAAGGTGTATTTCGTACCTGCCGAACGCTCACTGCCAAACAGCACCAGTTCATCCATCGGGAAATTTCTCTGGTCAAGGATACGTAAGAACTCCTGACCTACAGCGCCTGAAGCGCCTACAATTGCTACTTTCATATCTTTCTTTGCTTTAGCCCCCTAAGTTAGGGGGTTGGGGGGCTGAACAAGCGTTATGCTATCCCCACCGATTAAAAACCAATAAAATTTGCCCGCAAAGGTACAAAAAAACTTTCAAACTGATAGACATTTCGTAAAAAAGTTGTACTTTTGCAAAGAAAAAGAATGAACTACTCCAATCATCCTGTCACGAAAGAGTATCGTCAATTGTTACGACGCACTGAAACAAATTCTGAGCGTATACTATGGGAAAAGCTGAAAGGAAGACAGCTGGACGGTTATAAATTTCGTCAACAGCATGGCTATGGACCTTACATTTTGGACTTTTATTGTCCATCATTAAAGTCATGTATTGAAGTAGATGGAGAAGTACATGACAATGAAATTGTAAAACAAAAAGATATAGAAAGAACTTTGTTTCTTCGACAACAAAAGATTCACGTATTAAGAATAAAAAACGAAGAGGTAGAAGAAAATATTGAAGAAGTGTTGAAAAAAATAAGAGAATATATCAATAGTATTAATAGGGATTGTGAGGCCGTTCAGACCCCCATCCCCCTAACTTAGGGGGCTCTTGACTATGTTTCCAGTTACAAACCCGACGTTGATATTCTTCGTCGTGCTTTGCATAATCCTGTTTGCCCCGATTATCATGGGTAAACTGCGTATCCCGCACATCATCGGCATGGTGCTGGCAGGTGTCCTTATCGGCAAGTACGGCCTGAATATTCTGGAGCGTGACAACTCTTTTGAGCTGTTCGGACGCGTGGGACTGTGCTATATCATGTTCCTGGCAGGACTGGAGATGGATATGGAAGGCGTGAAGAAACACTCGTCGCGCTTCATCATCTTCGGACTGCTCACCTGTTTCGTGCCACTCATCATGACTTACTTCATGGCGATGTGGCTGCTGGACTATAGCTCTACGGCGTCGTTCCTGTTGGGATGTATCATGGCGTCAAACACGCTGATTGCCTATCCCATCGTCACCCGCTACGGTCTGCAACGTAACACCAGCGTGTCACTCAGCGTGGGTTCTTCGATGATTTCGCTCTTTATGGCACTTGTCATGCTGGCAGGTCTAGCAGCTTCCTTCAGTACTGAGCATACAAGCGCCGGTGGCCAACTTTTCTTCTGGCTGTTGTTCGTGATAAAGATTGCTCTGTTCTGTGCAGGCAGCTTTTTTGTCATCCCCCGTCTGACACGATACTTCCTGCGTCGTTACTCTGACGCCGTCATGCAGTTTATCTTCGTGATGTCTGTCATGTTCCTGTCAGCGGCACTCACGGAAGCCATAGGTCTAGAGGCCATCTTCGGCGCGTTCTTCTCCGGCCTGATTCTAAATAGGTATATTCCTCACGTGTCACCCCTGATGAACCGTATCGAGTTCATCGGTAATGCGCTGTTCATCCCCTATTTCCTGATTGGTGTAGGTATGCTCATTAATGTCCGCACGCTGTTCGACGGTACCCAGATGTTGTGGATTGTGGCACTTATCGCTTTCTTCGGAACCTTTGGAAAGGCCGTTGCCGCATATATGTCATCCCTGTTGTTCCGTCTGACAAAGGCCGAGGGGCACATGATGTTCGGCCTGACCAGCGCCCATGCTGCCGGTGCTATTGCCATGGTCATGGTAGGAATGCGACTCGAGGTGGCTCCTGGGCAGTATTTGGTAACCAACGAGATGCTCAATGGCGTCGTCATCATGATTCTTGTCACTTGTATTATCAGCACGCTGATGACCGAGCATGCTGCTCAGGAGATTACTCTGAAAAATGCGCAGGCATTTACACCCCAACGCTCCACGCTCAATGAGAAAATCCTGCTCTGTGTCAAATATCCAGAGATAGCACCACAGCTGCTGGAGCTGGCTATCATGATGCGTAACACCCGACAAGAAAGTGAACTGGTGGCACTGAACGTGGTTTATGACGACCAACGCTCGAATGCCCATCGCGAACAGGGACTGCAGTTGCTGGAACGTTTGCAGCAACAGGCCAGTGCCAGCGATGTGCGGATGCAGACACAGGTACGCCTGGCCACGAATATCGCCAACGGCATTAAGCATGCCTTCCGCGAGACGGGAGCCTCCGACATCATCATGGGTATGCACGTGCATACCGACATCAACCCGAAGTTCTGGGGTGAGTTTATCCAGAGCCTCTACAACGGTCTGAACCGTCAGATAGTGCTTACCCGTTTCATACAGCCACTGCCCACGCTCCGCCGCATCCAAGTATGCGTACCGTCGCGTGCCGAGTTCGAACCAGGCTTCCACCGCTGGCTGGAACGCCTGTGCCGCATGGCGGGAAATCTCGACTGTCGCATCCAGTTCCACGGACGGCAGGAGAGCCTCGTCCTTATCCGTGAATACGTGAACAACGTTCATCCGAACGTGCGCAGCGAATATACGCCGATGGCTCACTGGAACGAGCTGCCCAGACTCGCTGAGAATATCCGTGAAGACCATATGTTCGTGGTCGTCACCGCCCGTAAGGGTACCATTTCCTACAAGAACGCAATGGACCGCCTGCCCAATGAGCTGATGCAGCACTTCTCGGGCAAGAACCTCATGATTATCTTCCCCGACCAGTACGGAGAGACGAAGGAGGAGAGCATGACCTTCACCGAAGCCCAGCACCGCGAGGAAAGCAGTATCTATGACTGGCTGCTGGAGAAACTCAATAAGAGAGGAGTTAGGGGGAGTTAAGAGGAGTTAACCGTTCGCTTTGCTCACTCGGGGAGTCAAGGGACATTACAGGGATGGATATTAATACAATTGAAATAAAAGACCATTTATTATGCGTTCATATAGTTTTGAGAATATTTTAGCATGGCAGAAGGCACATGATTTCACCGTGTTGGTCTATAAGACCACGCGTGCTTTCCCTGAAGATGAGAAGTTCGGTCTGACCTCACAGTTTCTTCTATCACGCGATTTGGAATATATTACAATAGAACAATTCAATCTGCTACAAGATACTATTGAGAACACCAGTAAGTTTCTCAACTCTTATTGTGCAGGCATCATTAACAATAATGGAATAAAAGATAATAAATGAAGAGATGTGAGAGTCAAAGAAGGAAATGTCCCTTAACTCCCCGTCGAAGACGAGCGAAGCGATAACTCCTCTTAACTCCTCTTAACTCCCCTAAAATCTCCCGCGTAGAATCTATGATTACAACAACAGCAATAAAGAAGAGTTTTGGTGACCTTCAAGTACTGAAAGGCATCGACCTGCATATCGAGAAAGGTGAAGTGGTCAGCATCGTTGGCCCCAGTGGAGCCGGCAAGACCACCCTGCTTCAGATTATCGGCACCCTTGACCGTCCGGACAGCGGTACGATATGTGTCGATGGCATTGACACCACGAGACTCAGCCAGAAGAAACTGGCCGACTTCCGTAACCGTCATATCGGCTTCGTGTTCCAGTTCCACCAGCTATTGCCTGAGTTTACGGCAATAGAGAACATCATGATACCCGCTTATATCGCAGGTACCAGCAAAAAAGATGCTCGACACCGTGCTGCCGAACTGCTTGACTTCATGGGGCTGAGCGACCGCGCTACCCATAAGCCCAATGAGCTCAGCGGTGGTGAGAAACAGCGTGTGGCAGTGGCCCGTGCCCTCGTCAACAACCCTGCCGTCATTTTGGCCGACGAGCCCAGTGGCTCCCTCGACAGCAAGAACAAGGCAGAGCTGCACCAGCTCTTCTTTGACCTCCGCAACCAGTTCGGCCAGACCTTCGTCATCGTTACCCACGATGAGCAACTGGCCACACTCACAGACCGCACCATCCATCTACGGGACGGAATGATTGAATCGATATGATGCTAAGAACTGTATTACTGATGGCGTTTGCCATGTATTTCTCACTGCTCACGGCTTTTGCGCAAGGACGTGAGAGGTATGAGTTCAAACGTAACTTGCCGGTATATGCCGACTCGTTGATAGCTGACCTTACATACCCGTTGGCATGGGGGAATAGCGATATCAAGGATTTTAGGACGTGGCGTCAGGTGGCACGCCAGAAAGTGCTGGATTGCATGCTCATGCCACCACCTCCAGCCGCTGAGGGCTATGACGCAAAGGTGCTCTTTGAAGAACAACGCGACGGCTACAAGGCACGTAAGATAGAGATACGCCTGTCACGTTACTATACGGTGCCTGCGTATGTGCTGATACCTGACGGTCAGGGGCCGTTTCCTGCGGTGAACTGTCTGCATGACCATGGTGCTCATTTGTATATAGGTAAGGAGAAGATGATACGTCCGCTGGCTTGTGAGGACTCTACGGTCATCAAGGATGCAGAGGCGTGGTCAGCGGGCTACGAAGGACAGTTCATGGGTGACTATCTGGCTCAGCATGGCTATGTGGTATTTGCTGCCGACGCACCGATGTGGGGAGAGCGCGGACAGCAGGAAGGACCGCGGCGTGACCGCTACGACATGATTGCAGGTAACATGATGATGTACGGCATAGACCTCAGTGCCTATATGACCTATGACGACATTGCCGGCACGGAATTTCTGGCACAGATGCCCGAGGTGGATGCAGAGCGTATAGGCTGTGCCGGATGGTCCATGGGTGGTTACCGTGCCTGGATGCTCTCGGCACTCTCGGACCGCATCAAGGCTGGTGCGGCTGTCTGCTGGATGGTGACCACCGACGAGCAGCTGTCATTTAAGTATCAGCGTACGGAGAACGGTGGCTTTGCCAACTGTCTGCCTGGTCTGCGGCGCTGGCTGGACTATCCACATGTGGCCAGTATAGCTTGTCCCAAGGCCATGCTGTTCATTAGTGGCAGGCAGGACAAACTGTTTCCTGTGGCAGGTGTGGAGAAGGCTTTCAAGACGATGCGTGACACCTGGGGGAGTCAGCGGGCTGATGACCTGCTGGAAACAGAGCTCTGGGATATGCCTCACAGCTGCCCGGTCAAAGCGCAGGAGCGCATACTCCACTTCTTTGACAAACACCTTTAGGATTATTTGTCGTAGGCGTGCTGCGGGTAGTCGGTGGTGAAGTGCAAGCCACGACACTCTTTGCGCTCTAAGGCCCAGCGGGTGATGAGGTAACCCACATTGATCATATTACGTAACTCACAGATGTCGCGTGATGCCTTGACACGTTTGAAGAGACGTTCGGTCTCCTCGTAGAGCATGTCGAGACGATCCCAGGCGCGGTGCAGACGCAGGTCGCTACGTACGATGCCCACGTAGTTGGCCATGATCTGATTTACCTCGCGTACAGACTGCGTGATAAGCACTTTCTCCTCGTTCGTCATTGTCCCCTCATCGTTCCACTCCGGCACCTTGGTATTGAAATCGTACAGGTCAACATGTTTTAGGGAATCCTTGGCAGCTGTCTCTGCATAGACTACCGCCTCAATGAGTGAGTTGCTGGCCAGACGGTTACCACCGTGCAGACCTGTGCAGGAACACTCGCCGAGGGCATAGAGCCGTTCGATGCTGGACTGTCCGTTGAGATCGACCTTGATGCCGCCGCACATGTAGTGGGCAGCAGGCCGTACAGGGATGTAGTCAGTGGTGATGTCGATGCCCATGCTGAGGCATTTCTGGTAGATATTGGGGAAATGGTGGCGTGTTTCCTCGGCAGGCTTATGGGTGACGTCGAGGCAAACGTGGTCCAAACCATGAATTTTCATCTCCTTGTCGATGGCACGTGCGACGATGTCGCGTGGTGCCAGACTGAGACGTTCGTCGTATTTCTCCATGAACGTCTCGCCGTTAGGTAGCTTCAGTATGCCACCATAGCCACGCATGGCCTCCGTGATGAGGTAGGCGGGGTGTGTCTCGCTGGGGTTGTGGAGCACCGTGGGGTGGAACTGCACGAACTCCATGTCGGCCACCGTACCCTTGGCACGATAGGCCATGGCGATGCCATCGCCTGTGGCAATGACGGGGTTCGAGGTGGTCAGATAGACGGCACCGCAGCCGCCAGTACACATAACGGTAATCTTTGACAGATAGGTATCGACCTTTTCTGTCTTGGGATTCAGCACATAGGCTCCGTAGCACTGGATGTTAGGTGAGCGGCGGGTGACGCGGACGCCAAGATGATGCTGCGTGATAATCTCAACGGCAAAATGGTTCTCCTTGACCTCGATGTCTGGGCAAGCACGCACGGCCTCCATCAGTCCACGTTGTATCTCGGCACCAGTGTCGTCGGCATGATGTAGGATGCGGAACTCCGAATGCCCGCCCTCGCGGTGCAGGTCGAAGTCACCGTTCTCCTTGCGGTCGAAGTTGACGCCCCACTGTACCAGTTCTTTTATCTGGTCAGGGGCCATGCGAACCACCTGCTCTACGGCTGCCCGGTCGCTGATGTAGTCACCCGCAATCATGGTGTCCTCAATATGCTTGTCGAAGTTGTCAAGCTCCAGATTCGTCACACTGGCCACACCTCCCTGTGCAAATGACGTGTTAGCCTCGTCGAGGCTTGTCTTGCAGATCATGCAGACCTTACCCTTCTTTTCGCGTGCCACTTTCAGGGCGTAGCTCATGCCGGCCACACCTGCTCCAATAATCAAGAAATCGTACTTATAGACCATCTTAGTTTGTTTTAGTGTTGCAAAAGTAAGAAATATTTTGTAATTTTGCGCCAAATTATGAAGAAATATGTGTTTTTATTGCTTTTGTGGGTACTTATGTTGCCCGCAAATGCCCAAACAGACAGTCTGACGGTTAAAAACGACAGCGTACTGACGTTGCCGTGGCCACAGTCATTGCAGGCTAATATTGATACGCTTCTTACCGATCATCCCTTGTTTGATATTTCGCAGGTAGGATTTATGATCTATGACCTGACGGCTGACAGCGTGTTGTATCAGTATAACCACCGCCATACGCTCAGGCCGGCGTCAAACATGAAGCTTGTCACCGCCATTGCTGCATTGGATCGCCTGGGTGCTAAGCATCAGTTACGTACAAGTTTGTATTATACCGGTGTGCGTGACAGTTGCACGTTGCGTGGCGACCTCTATTGTGTGGGTGGTATGGACCCCCTCTTTGATGCGGATGACCTGGAGGCTTTTGTTGAAGGAGTGCGCCGTCTTGGTATTGACACCATTCGCGGTCGTATTGTGGCAGACAAGACCATGAAAGATGCTGACCTGCTGGGGTGGGGCTGGTGCTGGGACGATGATAACCCAGTACTCTCTCCGTTGCTCATTGGGCGTAAGGATAATTTTACGGAACGTTTTGCACAGGCATTGCGGAAGGCAGGCATGACAGTTGATGTACAGCTTAGTGAAGGACGTCTGCCAGCTGGCGCTACCTATATGGTGGCTTGTGTTCATAACATTGGTAATGTCTTGCCAAAGATGATGAAAGACAGCGACAACCTCTATGCTGAGTCGTTGTTCTATCAGCTGGCTGCTACGTCGGGAGCCCGTCCTGCTTCAGCCAAGCATGCCCGTCAGGTGATTACTAAACTGATTGAAAAGCTCGGTCTGCCCTCGTCTGCCTACCATATAGCTGACGGCAGTGGACTCTCGCTCTATAACTACTTGTCACCTGAACTTGAAGTGGCGTTGCTGCGTTATGCGTGGAGCAAGGAGAGCATCAGGAAACCGCTGTATGTCTCGCTGCCCATTGCCGGGCGTGACGGCACGCTCTCGAAACGCATGAAACGGACCGTGGCGGAGGGTAATGTGCATGCCAAGACAGGAACGCTGAAAGGCGTTACCACACTGGCTGGCTATTGCACGGCAGCCAATGGCCACATGCTCTGTTTTGCCATTATGAACCAAGGAGTCTTGAAAACCAGCAACGGTCGTGACTTTCAGGACCGCCTATGTATATTAATGTGTCAACCGTAGTGCTATGATCAAGAAAATTAGGAAATATATCTTTTTGGTAGTGTTCTGTCTCATACTGCCCGCCATTGTGGTATGGGACTTGTTGCCGACATGGATCAGCGATCATCCAAAGATCTTAGAACTGGTGAATCGTGTGGCCGCTGTTTATATGACCGTCATAGCTACGTGGCTCATTATCAGCTTTGCCAATTCCTTACAGAAGCTCAGCGTAAACCGTTCGGCTGCCCATCGACAATATATCAGTTCCTTCGTCAGTATCCTGAAGATTATTCTCGTCTTCATAGCTGTCATCATCATTATCTCTATCATTATTGACAAAGACCCAACGACGCTGCTTGCCGGACTAGGAGCAATGTCGGCCATTCTGATGCTGGCGTTCCAGGATACCATCAAAGGACTGGTGGCTGGTGTGCGGCTGACATCGAACGACATGCTGGCTGTGGGTGACCGCATTACCGTGCCTGCGGCTGGGGCTGACGGCATTGTGGAGGAGATCAAGCTGACAACTGTAAAAGTGCGTAACTTCGATAATACCATCATCACCGTTACGCCGCAAACCCTTGTAGATGGCTCGTTCCAGAACTGGAAGGGTATGAAGGAGAATACGGGTCGTAAGGCTGTGCGTAAGGTGTTCTTCGATTTCCGTTCGTTGAAGACTGATGCTAATGGCATGGTGAACCTGACACGTTACCGTGGGCATATGGAAGAGTGGCTGGCTAAGAATGACAAGGTGCTTGCTGACAAACCGATACTGGTTCACCAATTAGACGCTACACCCACAGGCCTGCCTGTGGAGTTTGTCTTCTGGCTGCATGAGCAGGATGCTATTCCCTATGAGCATGATATTTCCGAAATCATGGAGTATGCCTATGCTGAGGCCGATGACTATGCGTTGCGTATTTATCAACAGTTCCCCGAACAATGAGTTTTGCCGCTACCATATTACAATGGTTTCGTGAGTATGGCCGTCATCAACCAGGGCGTCATGCGCAATGCCACGGGCAAGGCCTTCCAGGACAAACTCTGTCAAACCCTGTGCGACTATGAATAAGATAACCAAACCATCGTCACCATCTGCGTCTCGGTCACGGTCGATACCCGCGTCCATTTCGGATAGTAGATAGTCTCCTTCGTCTGAAGGTTCGTACCCTTCATCTTAATCAATGAAATCATAGTCTTACTGTTTTTGAGTTAATAAAAAAGGTTATTATAAAACGTCATGCTCATGACCCGATTCATTCATGATACATGATTCAATTCATTCATGATACATGATTCAGTCCATTCATGATACATGATTCGATTCAATCATGATACATGACCATTTCCGTTCATGTTCATGACCATTTCCGTTCATGTTCATGACCATTTCCGTTCATGCTCATAAGCCCTGAAAACGCCCCGCACCAGTAGCCTCGTGCGCAACCGGTGCGGGGCGAGAAACATCGGCGGCTACTATTAGTTCGGTTGGTACCAGAATACCGGTCGTAACTGAACAGTACCCGATGTAGTATCATCTATAGGCTCGAATTGACCGCTGCTCGTATGGTAAACCCACTTCTTATTACCACTCCCCTGAGCCGGCGCCTCGCTGCTGGTCCAGTAGCCGGCAGTCAAAGTGGCTTCGGCATCCGAACTTGACGCAGCTTGCATCAGTTCGTTGAGTGCCGTTACCGAGCAGGAGACAGCAGTAGCGTCCGTGGTCGAGAAAGTCGTCAGGCTGTTGCCGTTCCCGTCCAGCGCCAGCATGAACGCCGTGGCCGTCGGCATGACCCACGCCGTGGCCCCGTCGGGGCGAACGGTACCGGACAGATACGTCGCGTCGAAATCAGAACTCTCCAGGTGAGACTTAAAAGCATCGTAAGTCGTTTTCCTGGAGGCATTCATACCGTCTTGCATATACGCATCCCTCGGTGCCATGACCAGACAGTACTTACCCGTTGCACCGTCAGGAGCACCGAGCATCCCCCTATTTGTGCCATTGACAGCACCGCCCCATACTATCAGGCCGGCTGGGCTGACATCGTGACCGTAATGTTCAAATGCCTCCATGTCACTCTCGGTCTTGTACGGATAGCCGTCCGACGCCAGCAGCCAGCCGCGCTCGTACTTGCCCGTATTCATCTTCAGCAAATTCGACACGTAGTACGTATTCTTCGCCAGCGTCACATCCGTTGCCCGGCGGTAGTAGACCAACTTATTGTTGCCCGACGAAACCTCGGCATGGAAGTAAACATTCTTACTGCTTATCGGCCTCATGGCCACATACCACAGCGACTGGCCGGTGCTGCTGCTTACCGTGTACTGATTGGTACCATCGTCAATCAACAGCTTGTTGACCTTACGCTGGGTGTCGCCCTCGTCCTTGATGTTAATCTTACAGATGGCCAACTGGTTCTTCAGCGGCAAGTCCGCCGGCAGCGAAGCCACACTGGTGCTATTGGGCACGGCGGTGATGGTCATGTCGCCACCCCAGACCGCCAGGTCGAAATTGGGTAACGTCGTCCACGCACCGTCCTGCTGGTTGTAAATCTTGTCCCAGTCCACACAATTCTCCCAGTTCAGCTGATTATTCTGCACCGTCACCGTCTCCTTTGCCAGCGAAGCCGGATAGATCAGCACTATCCGCTTCGTGTTGACACTCGGGTTCTCCAGCTCCGCCGTCAGCGTGGCCGACCCACCGTTAGCCCCCGACAGCGTACCCTCGACCTTCCTCCAGCCTTCACCATCCTGATGGTACACCACGGCCACCTTGTCGCCGTTCTGAAACCCCCTGTACAGTTGATTATTAGCCTCTGTCAGCGTGCCGCGCGTCGGCTCCGCGTCGCGCGTCACCGTCGTCGTCAGCGTCACCGTACGCGGGGCCGCCGCCGGCTCGCTCTTAGTCAACCCAGGCTCGTCCTCGGCACCCGAGCAAGCCGTCAGTCCTGCAACGGCCAGCACCGCCAGCGCCGCCGTCAAGAGCATATTCGTCTTCTTCATCTTCATCTTCGTTGCTTTTACTTGGTTCAACATTTTTACGTCCATACTACTCTCCAAACAGTTCAGGTCCGAACTCCGGCGCCGGGGCACCCCCTGTAAACGGGTCGTCACCACTCTCATACGTTTGTCCATTGATGGAACTGGACTGCAAGGAACCGGCCAGCAGCGAGCCCTCGCCACAACACTCAATCACCTGCAACGCAGGCACTCTGTACTCTTTCTTTCTCATCATGTCATACTTTGATTATTATGATTATTGTTAATGGGTTTATCGCGTTGAACGCGATGCAAAAGTACAAAGAAATTTGTTAAAAAGTGTCCACCCCCCCTAAAAGATGTTAAAACGATGAATTTTCTTCCTCACCGCCACCAATCCGCCCCATTCCGCCCCGCCCCCCCCCGCAAAATCCACCCCGCCAAACTCCCCCCAATACCCCGCCACAAAAAAACTCCGCCGGGACGCTCGCTCAAAGCAGAGCCTTCCGGCGGAATATTATTTCTTCATGAAGGAATGTACGGGATGACCTATTGAGCACCCGTCATTATCTTTATCATTTCGGCAGGAGTAACGACGATTGGACTCTTGGGGAAGTGTTTCAGATTGCCCGTCACCATATAGGCACCGTCCTTTGTCAATGCCACTTCGTAGAACACGCGGTCGTCAGGGTCGGGAAAGTCCTCGCTGCTCATTGTGGGGTCGAGGTGTATACCTGTCTTCACCAGGTCAATGACGGCCTGTATGCGCTCGTCGCTGAAGTCGAACTTCGTGCGGTGCAGCACCTCGTCGTACTCGCTCAGGATGTCTTCGTTGAAGAGAAGCACGATGCGACCGTCGAGCACATAGTCAAGCAGGGCAACTGTAGGCGAGTCTGCACGTCGTGACATCAGGGCTGACACAAGGACGTTGGTGTCGAACACGGCATAGAATGTCTTCGTCATACCGTAGCCTTGCGCGTTGCCCTTGCCTGAAGGATTTCGTCGTTGATGTCGTCGAGCGTCATGGTGTCGTTACCGTTCTGTTCGCTCTGCCTACGCATGGCCTCTATTGCCTGACGGGCTTTCTGACGCGCTGCCTGTTGGCGGGCATTGAAGTCGGTGAGCAGGGCCTCTAACTGTTGCTGAATCCATGCGGTCATCAGCGACTCGCTGGCGAACGACTGGCGCGTCTGTCGTACCAGATCATCGTTCAAAGAAATGTTGTACGTGCACATAATCCTATCCTTTTTACGTTTTCTGCCTGCAAAGATACAAAAATCCCGCGAGACTCACGACAAGTCTTGCGGAAAAGTTTTACACCTTATTATATATATATTACCGAAAACTTTTCGTACCTTTGCAGGCGATATGAGTTTTACCACGACGATATTGCAATGGTTCCGAGAGAACGGACGTGTCTTGCCCTGGCGCGAGACGCATGACCCGTATGCGATATGGTTGTCGGAAATCATCTTGCAGCAAACGCGTATCGACCAGGGACGTCCGTATTGGGAGCGATTCATGCAGCGGTGGCATACGGTTGAGGAGCTGGCCGCGGCTACGGAGGACGAGGTACTGCGCGAGTGGCAGGGACTGGGCTACTACAGCCGGGCCCGCAACCTGCACGCAGCGGCCCGTCAGGTCGTGGCGTTGGGCGGGTTCCCCGAGACCCTGGAGGGTATCAAGGGCCTGAAGGGGGTCGGCGACTATACGGCAGCAGCCATTGCGAGCTTTGCCTTCGGGCTGCCCGCGGCGGTCGTCGACGGCAATGTCTATCGTGTGCTCGCCCGTCACTTCGGCATCAGCACGCCCATTAACAGCACCGAAGGAAAGAAGGAATTTACGTCTTTGGCACAGGAACTGTTACTCCCCGCCCTAAACAGGGAGGGGCAGGGGGCGGGTCTCTTCAATCAGGCCATGATGGACTTTGGAGCCCTGCAGTGTACCCCGTCCAGTCCATTATGTCCATCCTGTCCCTTACAAGAGACGTGTTCTGCCTTGCATGAGAACAGGGTAGGAGAGTTGCCCGTCAAACAGAAAACACTCAAGATAAAGGAACGTCGTTTTACCTATGTCTATATTCGGTATGCAGGTGAAACGGCTATTCACCGTCGTCCTGCAGGTGATATCTGGCAAGGGCTGTACGAGCCGTTATGTATAGAGGTTAGAGGTGAGAGGTTAGAGGTTAGAGAAATGTTAGGGGAGCCAGGTCATTTCTTACCTCTGAAAACTAACGTCAAGCATATCCTCACTCATCGTATTATTTATGCTGACTTCTATTTGTGGGAACCTGCTCAACGTCCACAATTGCCCGACGGATATTTCTGGGTAAAAGAAGAAGACCTTGACCAGTACGGCGTACCTCGTTTGGTGGAACTGCTGTTGGAAGAGGTAAACAAGTAACTATTTTTTGCTGAACCTAAGGGGTATGCTGACCACCACTTCCGTGAGGTCTGCCTTGGTGCGGTGTGCCTGTACACTGGCGCCCACCTTCAGGTTGCCAAGGCTGGGGAATGTATAAAAGACACCGATGCGCTCGTAGTAAGGCTGTTCTACCTCTTTGGCATTCACTCCCATGTGGCGGTAAAGGTAGAATCCCAAAGCCATGTCAAGTGAAAGGTTATGATAATAGACTTCGTGCTTGGCAGCGATGCCCACAGACCACGGAGAGTGCTTCACGTCGTGACCCGCAGCCTCGTCGAGGTCGCGTACATGTTTGTAATAGGTACCGTAGAACAGGTCGGCTCCTATTCCTGAAGCCCATCGGCGCGCATAGCGGTACATGACATTGGCCTGTAGCGAGTAGGCCATATAGAAATGGAAGTCTTCCGTACGATAGTCCGGATCCCCCGGATTGGTGTTGAACTGCGTGCGTTGCCAGTCTTCCAGCAGTGTCTTGCCGCCTACGCCAAGCCGTATGTCTGCATACCAGTATTTGTGAAAGGTGGGAAGTGGAAGGTTAGTGGCTCCGCGAACGGCCTTATGGTAAGGCGTATATTTCACTCCTATCATGGGACCCACGTGGTTTTCTCCCTTGTTGGGACGTGCCATTGCACCATTGCTGTGATGTCCGTAGAGCAGTGCAGCTGTCAGTGCCCATTCGTCAGTCAGTTGGTATGATGCCTGAATGCCTGCCCCGAAGTAGATATTGAACGCAGAGCCAATGAGCTCGTTGTCAATATTGTCGGTTTTGTTGTAGATGAACGGGCCGTAGCCTACGCCTGCTCGTAACAGGTAATCGACCTGCCAGTGCTTGCTGCGCAACAGCGGACGCGTGAAGGCACTATAGAGTGTGAAGATGTCGCCCAGCTTCGAGTCGTAATCTACCAATTGTGCCTTGCCCCAGGAACCTTCCCGTCGCATGGTGACCCCATTGTTCAGCGCCAGTTTGGCACCGATGCTCAGGGTGGGGTAGTTGTAATCGATGGCAAAGGCGTCACTGTCAGAGGGTAGGGCAGAGTAGTTGAGCTCAATGCCAAAGGCAAAAGCTTTCTTCTCCTGTAGCCATTGCCGCTCGTATTCGTCCATGGCTATCTGCCATTGGGGTACAGCATAGAGGGTATAGCCTATGTGTCGGGCAGTATCACCATCCTCTGAAGCATGCAGGGGTAGTGTCATCAAGAGCAAGAAAAGACACGTCGTTATTTTCATATCATGTGCAAAGGTACAAAATAAATGACAAATGTCGATTGATAATTACTAATTATTTTGTACCTTTGCAGCTGCAATGAATAAGATAAATATAGCCATATTCGTATCAGGAAGCGGAACAAACTGTGAAAACCTGATTAAGTACTTCAGTTGTTCGGCCCGTGTTAGGAGTGCCCTTGTGGTCAGTAATAAGGCTGATGCCTTAGCCTTGGAACGTGCCAAGCGGTTAGGCGTGGCAACGGCGGTAGCTCCGAAGACTCAGTTAAACAATCCGAACTTTATGCTTCCCTTGTTGAAGGAATACAAGATTGACTTTATTGTGCTGGCAGGTTTCCTTCCCCTTGTTCCCACATTTCTCATCGAGGCCTTTCCCAAAAAGATTGTAAACATCCATCCTGCATTACTGCCTAAGTATGGCGGTAAGGGCATGTGGGGACACCACGTGCATGAAGCGGTGAAAGCTGCCGGTGAGACCGAGACGGGCATGACCGTTCACTATGTGACGCCTGTCTGTGATTCGGGTGAAATCATTGCCCAATATCGTACGCCCCTTTCTCCTGATGATACGGCAGACGACATTGCTGCAAAGGAACATGAGCTGGAGATGAAATACTTTCCGCGTGTGGTGGAGCAGGTGATCAACGAAACCTTCTTAAAATAAAAAATCCGAAGTATCTCAGCGATGCTTCGGATTTCTTCTTTAACATTATTTGTTGGCTTTTCTCTTTAGCCGTGCATATTCTTCACGAGCTCTTGCCAGCTGTTGCTTAAACTCCTCGCTGCCGTTCAGGGCACCCATGATGGTTCCTGCGAGAATGGCAGAGGCGTCAATGTCGCTCTTGTAGTGATAACCAGCAATGACACGCCCGATGGCGTAATCCTGCGCACGCTTCAGCAACACATTAGCAGAATCGGGGTTGACCAGTGCCAGTGTCATGGCATAGACCCAGCCACGTGTGGCATGGCCCGAGGGGTAGCTGTAGTCACGTGCCTCTTCCTCTTCTGTCTCGGGAACGAGCGAAGGTTCTGCAAACTGCACGAAGGGACGACGACGCTGGTAGTAGTTCTTGACGCGTTTGTTAGCACGGTGTGCATCGGTTGCAGCACCACCTGCCAGACGGTCAATCTCTGGTGTCAGTCCAGGGCTGATGGTCATACCGAAAGCGGCCGAGAAAGCATCGAAGAGCTCCTGCGGACCATCCTGCTTGGCCTGCTTGCCGGCAGGTGTCTCACGCTGCTGCTTGCCCCACTGGTAATAATAGAAGTCGTTGTAGAACGTGGCATCTGTCACTTCGGGCGGTGCCGGCAGGAACAGAACGCCGTCAGGACGGTTCTCGTCGGTGAGGAACGGGTCGGGATAGACAACCTGTCCCTGCATCGCGCTGCAAAGCACGAGCAGGGACAAGAGTATCCAGTTTCTTAACTGTTTCATGTGCATCAGAATGTTTTAAGCCTCTTCCTCTGTGGTCTCGGCAGCCTTGAAGCTTTCAAGGTCCTCCACCTTAAAGTTCTTGATGTAAGCAGACTTACCATAGACATCCTCCTCCGTCATGCGGACATAGACGTTGGCTGACTTCTCGAACAGCTCGGGAGCCTTGGCAGCGTCGCGGATAATCAGCAACGACATCACCAGCTCTGCCGTCATGTCGTACAGACGACGAGCCAGGAAGTCGTGAGCGTCCTGATTCTCGAGTGCCTTCACGTTGGCGAGTGCCTCCTCGTAGATGGGAATCAATCTCTCGATTCTCTCGAGAAGTTGAGAGTTGAGAGTTGAGAGTTGAGAGTTCTTAAGTGCTGCAAACATCTCCTTGATGTTGTTCAGCATGGTGCCGTTGGTGATGTAGCGGATGGCTGCAACAACCTGCAGCTGCGTCGTACCCTCGTAGA
>CAMVQS010000014.1 GCA_947169685.1 uncultured Prevotella sp.
AGCGCATGGAGTAACACAAATATAATCCCCGCAACTCAACAAACAAAAATGGGCAGGTCTCGGAGTGAGGCTTGCCCATTATAGTTTATCACGAAAGCCCTTACTGCTCGGGCAAAGGCTCTGATACCATCATGCTGTCATGAGTATTACACTGCGACGAAGTCCAGTGGATTGCGCTTGATGACGAGCGGATAGCGCTCGGGATGGCGCAGACTGTCGATTTCGAGATCAACGTCGAGGTCGGGCCACGCGATAGCCTCGGGGCCGGACATCTGGACGTTCAGGACGCTGCGGATGGGCGCGTCCTGCATCCACGGGATACGGTTGTAGGACAGGAAATAGTCATTTCCCAGCACGGAGAGCATGATGCCCTGCCCATTAATCATCAATACGCTTGCCGATGTGCTCGCGGAATTGCTCTTTGAATTTGTCTGCATTTGTTTCTACGATTTTCTTGATTTCACTTAACTTATGCTCCAGTTTCGCAGCGCTTGCGCCGCAAAGATACGCATTTCCCGAGAATCTCCAAAACTTTTCGCTGCTTTTTTATGAAGCGGGCTCCCTAAGACAGCAAACAAAAAACGGAAGCCGCGATTGGACTTCCGTTTCCTGTTTTATTCTTTAAAAAGTGGATCAGGGAGAACCGACCCGAATTTTTACCTTTTTAAATAACTAATTTATTAACAAATTAAGTATGTTGTTTGGCTATACTATGCGTTTGTAGCATCAGAAGAGATATTCAGTATCATCAACTTGGGGATTATCTGCCTTTATGAACATCACAAGGTAGACGGGCATATAGGTGACCTTGCCGTCTTCGTAAATTTCGCGTTCGTTGGAGAAGACGGTAGCAGTAGGGATGTTGTAGTCGGGATTGTTTAGCAAGTTATTAAGGGCGCTGTGGACGGTATAGTCCTTGCCCGATTTGACCTCAACAGGGTGGGCACTCATCAGTTTGTGATTGTCAATCAGATAGTCGACCTCGCCCATCTTGCGCTGGTCGTAATAGAATAGCTTGTGTCCATGAGCACGTAATTCCTGTGCCACCACACTCTCATAGACGCTGCCAAGGTTGATGCTTCGCACATCGTCGAGCACTGGCCGGATATTGTTGTGATATAGTTGACCAGTGAGCAAGCCCACATCGTTCAGATAGAGCTTCAGCAAATTTTTCTGCAACGACTCGCTCAATGGGAAGTGAGGATTAGTTATGGCGTGGACGGCCAGTGCAATACCTGACGAGACGAGATATTCGAACTCCTCCTGGTACTGATCGAAACGGTCACCTCTCTTACCGCGTATTTCCTGTGCTACGATGCGCTTCTTCTTGTTCTCCATCTGCGAGGGTATCATCTCGTAGATGCGGCGGATGAGCAGCTTCTTATTTTGTTCCTTTTCGTATTTGGACGCATCGGAGGCGTATAGGCTACTGATGCCTTCCTGTACTTCGCGAACGCGAACGATGTTATGTGTACCAAGATATGTATTGACTGCATCGGGCATGCCACCCACCAGCAGGTAGCGACGGAAGAGATCCATCACATGATTGTGATGTTCTTCCGTGAGGCTTTGGCGATTCTCGTAAGCGTGGCGAAGCATGTTGAGGGCCTCGGTGCCAAAGCCATTGGCAATGAGAAACTCTTCGAAGTCGAGCTGGTACATCTCCTTGCGGATGACGCTGCCAACAGGAATGGAGGTGATATCCTGTAATGTGATACCCAACAGACTGCCGCTAGTGATGTAGCGGTAGCGACCGTCTTCACGCAGAAACTTTAGCATGGTGAGATACTGTGGATAGTGCTGTATCTCGTCGAGGAATATGAGAGTATCGGTGCGGTCATTGAGTTTGTTACCAGCTACCATGCTGAGGGTTAGATAAAAGTCTTCCTTCTTATGGATATTCTTGAAGAGCTGGTCGCCCTCATCGTCCTCCACGAAGTTGATTTCTATGAAGTACTTAAAGAGCCGTGTACCCGCTTCGCGGATGCTGAACGACTTACCAATTTGACGGGCACCTTCCAGTATCAAAATCTTGTCGGTACCTGACTTCAAATGGTCTTCAATATACGATGTAATTTTTCTGTATAGCATGACAATTTACACTTTTCAATGACTTTTGTTAGATAAAAACTACACTTTTCAATAATAATTTGTGCTGCAAAAATACACTTTTCAATCGAAACGGCCAAATAATTCACTAAAAATCAATTGTTATCATGAAAAAAAATGCTTTAGTGGGCACAAAGATGACAAAAGCACTTTGTGAATATAAAGATGTGAAAGTAGAGTGTGCAGCGAAGGATGGCGTGGTAACAAGGGACTGTCCCCTGTCACACTAAGTCGCTTACCAAAGCAAGAACCGTCCCGTGATCTATCCGTGATCTATTTTATTCCGGCTGATAGGTGTATGGGCTCTCTGTGATATTACCAGTTTCTACGCCGCCGATGGTTACTGTGCCGCAAGTGCCGAAATAGCCTGCACCGATGCTGTTGGGAGCACTACCACTTCCTTTTGTAGCAGTAACTTTGGTTACGCCTGTAGTAATAGTGATGGTGCCGCAACTGCTTAATTCGTTGTTAGGGTTGTTCCCTCTACCTCCGCCAATACCGGCCGCATCTTCACCGCCTGTAGCAGTGACGGTTCCACCGCTGATGAGAATATTACCACAGGAGGAGGCATCACTCACACCTCTTCTGCCTCCGCCGATGCCTGCCGCTTGTTCACCGCCCGTAGCCGTGACAGTGCCGCCAGAGATGGTGATGTTGCCGCAAGTTGCATCGAAGTCACCACCGATGCCGGCAGCACATTCTCCACCAGTTGCGGTGATTGTGCCGCCCTGGATCTCAATATTGCCGCAAGCAACACCAAATCCTCCACCAATGCCGGCACCGTTGCCGTTGCTGCTGGCCGTGAGAGAACCTATGCTTTTGATGGTGAGCGTATAGCCAGGAGCAACATGGATGCCAGGATAATGCGCAAAGAATCCCTTCACAGTATTCGTACCGCTGAGGATAATGGTGGCATTGCCCTCGCAGGTGATGCCAGCCCACCCGTAGTTGGAGTCGTTCGTGCCATTGATGGTCACATTATTAAGTGCCACCGTTGCGCCGTCGGCAATAGAAATCTTCACGTTTGCTCCGAGCGTGCCAGTAAGTGTTTCGCCGTCACTGGCGGTATAGTCTGCATTGATTGTTGAGAGGTAGGTTGCAGGTGGAGCAGCCCTGTTGATGTTATAAATCTTGCCAGCGGTGAGCGGTGTGCTTTCGGTGACGAGGGTGATAGGCCTACCACCCACGGTCAGGGAGAAATTATTTAAATCCTCCTCTCCATAAATACCTAAATAAACACCTGCAGCAAATGTTGCTTTGCCATCAGCATCAGTTGTTACAGTTCCGGTAATATTATAGTCACCACCCGTTATAGACACATTACCACCCGTTAAAGACACATCGACACTGGTGCTGGCATCCAAGCCGGTGACGGTGAAGTTGAGGATGGCATTCATAGGCCTCAGGGCAAAGCCACCGTTATACGCATTCATCCCCCCTGCACGCTCATAGCTGAACTGCTCTACAGCTGTAGCCTTCGAGGTGGCAAGAGTATAGTTTGTGTTAGTATCAAAACTATCGTCATATAAAGCATCGGTATTATTGTTACTAATAGATAAATAGCCATAGCTTTCGTAGCCGGCTGGCAGCAAATTGACGCTAAGAGCTTGCGCTTTATTGAAAAGGGCTATGGCAGTGCCGGAATACTCATTTTGGGTATAAATGGTGCCGCTGAATTTTCCGGTTGAAGGAACATAATTCAGTATGCCGGCAAAACGGAATATGCCTTGTGGTGCAAAACCTTCCACAGACAGCTTGTCGCCTGCGCTGAAGGCGAGTGAGCCAGTCCCATTGCCGTTGTCGGTATATGTAGCGCGGGTGGTGGCGTCGCCCTCACGGGTCACGTTCACGGTTACGGGAAGGGCGTAGCCCTTACTGGTAACGGTATTCTCAGCGGTGTTGTTGACTAAATCGTCCTCGCTGCTGCAAGCGGTGGTCAGCAGCATGGTCGATAAAGCAATAAGCATCATTATCATCCCTGCTTTATAGCCGTCCCTTCTCAAGGGACTCAAAATCTTTGAGTTCATTGTTTTCTTCTTCTTTTTTGTTGTTAATACTCAGTCCGCTGCGGGAGCATCAGATATCCTCCTCCGTCCATGTTTCATTCATGGTGACAAGGGACTGTCCCCTGTCACACTATGATATATTCTATCAGAGCGCAAAATTAGAGTCCCCTGACCCACCGATGATGTTTATTCGTCTATCTGTTAATAGGCGAAGCAAGCGCGAACGTGATATAAAGGGCTACTGTTCGACTCCGAAGCCCAACCATATTCATCATATTCTATATACTTTTGCTCCTGTTGAATCCAATTTTTTACATGTTCGTGATAAATGCAACGTTCCTGTGCACTACTCCAGTAGCTACTTCCAGATTCAAAGTGTAGTTTCTCCCATAACTGCTCGAAACCACCACAAGCATTAATCATCGCATTGAACTGTGCTTCCGACGGTAAGAACCAGTGGGCTAGTGTAGCGCCACCTCCAGGTATAGTTTGGCTGTAGTTCCATGCACTGTATGCTGCTGGATTCGATATTACATTTCCATAATAATCTTGGTTATGCGTTCTACCTTGAAGAAATGCAGTATTTGAGTAGCCGCTCTCGCTAATATCTCCGGCTACAATACCAGACGTTCTCCCCCACTTAGCCGGTTCTCCAGCGTCTTCAGAGGCAATGACCAGAATACGGCTACCGCTAATGTCTTTATCTACATTGCTGGTGCTGATATAACTGATGTAGCCAATCTTCGTGCCGCTGACATTGTGTTCAGCTATACCACCCTCGGAGTTAACTTCATAGCCAATGTATGCTGAGCAGTTCTTACCCTCATTGACTAAAGTCTTCAGTTCTGCAAGTGTTGTGGCGTTGGTCACCGTCAGTGTATATGTAGTTGTTGGAGAAGCATAGGCATAATTAGCCCCATCCGCTGCTGTGGCAGTAATGGTTGTAGTTCCTACGGCGACAACATGAACTTCACCCGTAGAGAAATCGACCGTGGCTACGCCTGGATTTGAAGAGCTGTAGGTCACAGTGCCGTCACCGACCGTGGTCAGCGCATTGGTGAAAACTTTACCGACTGCTTTGGACACATCGGTGGTTGCGTAGCTGATGCTGCCTGCCGCCTTGCCGATGGTATAGGTGCAACTGGCAACCTTGCCTGCATAGACTCCGATACCAGAGACTATCAGCGTGGCTTCACCAGCGTTGGTGTTGTTATTGACAAACACGTCATAGTTGTCAGCAGCGATGTCCTCATCAGTGGCTGTCTTAACAGTGATATTGCCGGCATCGGGAACGATGGCAGAACCGGTGTAGGTGTAGGTACCGCTCACGCTGACCGTCCAGTCGCCTGGAATGACATTCACCGTGCCTGCATCGGCTGCCCAGGTGATGGTGTTGGTAGTACCTACGGCAGCACGGTTTACAGTAAGTGCCAAGGCGTAGCGCTTGCCTGCCTCGTAGGTTTTAGCAGCAGCAAGGGCATAGGTGGCAGTGCCTTGGTCGGTCTCGATGTCGAGCAGTGCTCCGCTCAGCGACTGACTGGGGAAGACGATGGCTCCCGAGGCAGCAGCAGACGTGCCTTCCTTGAAGAGTGTGATGTCGGTGGCAGTGCCGCTGGCTGCGCCTACTTCGCCCGTAGTGCTGTCGAACGATACGGTGGGCTTCACATTCTTCACCTTCACGCCGGTGATGGTGGTGACGCCTGTGCCTGCCGTGATATTCACCACAAGTTTAGCCAGTTTATGCGTGAACTGCATTTCGACAGCATTCGCAGTCTTTGACACCTCGGTCTGGTTGTTGCTATACATCAGGTCGCTGGCATTGAAAGCGTCGTTGGTTGACTGGTCGGTCTCGATAGTGAACGATGCTGCTGCATCAGAAGGGTGCCATGCGGTCAGCTTCACCGTACCCGCAGAGGGATAGTATGGCGGTGTGTCAGGTGCAGTCATGGCTCCGGCATCGCCTGCAGTATAGACGAAATCACCCGTGCTGCCACCCGTAGCTCCGCTATTGGGAGTCACTTTCACCGTAACGGTTCTGCCGCTGGTGATGTTCGCATCGTTCAGGTCGATGGCAGCTCCGGCGCGGGTCTCCGCAACCGTCAGTGTGGAGTAAGTCAGGTTGATGGGTGTGCGCAATTCGCCATTCGTGTTCTCTTCAGTACTCGAGCAGGCTGTCAGTGTCAGCGTTGCTGCAACGGTGTATAAAAGTTTTTGTAGTCTCATCGTTATATTGTTTTATGTTCAGAAGAAGATTTCGATTTCATCATTATTCTGTGGGTCATCCCCTTCCTGCCAGTTGCTGGTGTTCGTCATGTTCAGCTGATTGCTGCCTGCCAGCAAAGGGCACGTCGCCTGCACCTCCACGACCAGCGTCCGTGGCTGCTCATACGTTCGTTTTATTTTTCGTGTTGCCATATTTAAATTATTTTTTGGAATAGACATATTGTAGTCTTACGCTTGCAAAAGTACAACGCCAAACGCAAACAAAAAAATAAAAACGCTAATATTTGTTAAAGTGCCCCGTTCTTGCTTATATTTAGTGAAAACGGGACCCCGAAAGGGCCAATGGGAATCGGGGATGGTTCTTGCGTCCTTTCAGTAGCAAGACCAGAGGTCGAGCGGACTTTCCCTTCGGGTCGTCGAGCTATACCTTCTTTGACCTAAAGGTACAAAGCGGCAGAGCCGAGCGCTGAATGATCCGCTTTTTTGATGAAAATATTTTGAATTATTGATATAATAATTTTACATGGCATGTAACGACCCTTTACACGGCATGTAACGATGGCTTACATACCGAGTAAAGGTGCCTTACACGGCGAGTAACGAAGCGTTACAGCGTACATATCACAGTAAAAAAAGTGGAACCCATTGATGATGGGTTCCACTTTTCTATTATCAGTTTAGCAGCATCAGTTGTTCACCGTACCGCCCACAATGTCGAGCAGCTCGGAGGTGATGGCCTGCTGGCGGGACTTGTTGTACTGCAGGTTCAGCTGACGCAGCAGTTCGTCGGCATTGTCGGTCGCCGTCTGCATGGCCACCATGCGGGCTGCATGCTCGGAGGCCACGCTATCGAGCAGCGCCGTATAGAGCATGAGGTGGGCGAGCTTGGGAATCAGCTGCGAGAGCAGCGTATCCATGTCAGGCTCCACGATGAAGTTGTCGTTCAACGGCTTCACGTCCTCATTCTCCGCCTCCTTCTTCCGACGGTTCTTCTTCAGATAGTCCTGTGCCTTCTTCGTCGCGATGTTCGAGGTAAGGTCACGCTCATGGTCGCGTTCCAACTCACTCTCAATATCGATGGGCAGGAAGGTCTTGTTGGTCAGGATTTGCGAGCCGGCACTCTTGAAGTGATGGTAGATGAGCTCCACGCGGTCAATGTCGCCGGCAAGGAACTTGCTGCCCAGCTCCATCGCCATGTCGATGCAGGGCTGCACACTGGGATGGTCGATGAGTGAGGCATACTCACCCTTCACGTCGTAACCCAGCTTGCGGGCCTTCTCATTAACCTTTCGGCCAATGGCATAGACCTCGACGCTCCCCTGCCCCAGCTCCTCGGTGTAGGCATCAACGGTACGTTGCATCAGTTTGATGACGTTGGCATTGAAACCGCCACAGAGCGACGAGTTGCTGGAGAACACCACCAGCGCCACGCGCTTGACAGGACGCTCCTGGTCATAGACGGTCTGTGCCTCGGCTTCAGCAGCAAGGAACGACTTGAGGATATGCTCAAGCATGGTCTCGTAGGGCAGCATGTTCTGGATAGCCACCTGCGCATGGTGTAGCTTCGATGAAGCCACCATCTTCATGGCAGACGTTATCTTTCGCGTGCTGTTGACCGAGGCAATGCGGCCTTTAATTTCTTTTAAACTTGGCATAATCTTACTTTTAATTAGTAATTAGAAATGAGTAATTAGTAATTATGATTAGTCGCAAGACGAAATAGCCGATAGCATTATCTGTGGAGATTTCATTCTATTGGTAATCATAATTACTCATTACTAATTACTCATTACTCATTTGTAAGTTCCAGCAATATCGGCCATAACGGCTTCAATCGTATTCGTCGTTGCATCGTCGAGCTTGCCGGCAGCGAGCGTCTCAATGACCTCGGGATGAGCCGAGCGCAGCTTGTCGAGGAACGACGTCTGACACTCACGCACCTTGTCGATGGGCACCTGACGCATCAGGCCGTGCACACCACAATAGAGGATGGCAATCTGCTCACCTACGGGCATGGGGCTGTACTGCGGCTGAATGAGCAACTGGTTGTTCTTACGTCCACGGTCGAGCGTCATCGCCGTCACGGCATCCATGTCGCTGGAGAACTTCGAGAAGGCCTCGAGTTCACGATACTGTGCCTGGTCAATCTTCAGCGTACCGGCCACCTTCTTCATGGACTTGATCTGTGCCGAACCACCCACACGGCTCACGGAGATACCTACGTTGATGGCAGGACGGAAGCCCTGGTTGAAGAGGTCTGACTCCAGGAAGATCTGACCGTCGGTAATGGAGATGACGTTCGTGGGGATGTAAGCCGACACGTCACCGGCCTGCGTCTCGATGATGGGCAGCGCGGTGAGTGAGCCACCACCCTTCACGTGTCCCTTCATGCACTCAGGCAGGTCGTTCATCTGCTCGGCCACTTCCTGCTGCTCGTTCATCTTGGCTGCACGCTCCAACAGACGGCTGTGCAGGTAGAACACGTCACCGGGATAAGCCTCACGTCCTGACGGACGGCGCAGAATCAGCGACACCTCACGGTAGGCAACGGCCTGCTTCGACAGGTCGTCATAGACCACGAGGGCAGCAAAGCCACGGTCGCGGAAGTACTCACCGATGGCAGCACCTGCAAACGGAGCATAATACTGCATGGCAGCAGGATCGGCTGCGGTAGCCGCAACCACGATGGTATAAGGCATGGCGCCGTGTTCCTGCAGCGTCGAGACGAGCGAGGCAACGGTTGATGCCTTCTGTCCGATGGCGACATAGATACAATAGACGGGCTTGCCAGCCTCGTAGAAACTCTTTTGGTTGATGATGGTGTCAACGGCAATGGCCGTCTTACCTGTCTGGCGGTCGCCGATGATGAGCTCACGCTGACCACGACCGATGGGGATCATCGAGTCAACGGCCTTCAGACCTGTCTGCAGCGGCTCCTTCACGGGCTGACGGTAGATAACGCCTGGTGCCTTACGGTCGAGCGGCATCTCAAAGGCATCGGTAACGTCAATGTCACCCTTACCGTCGATGGCCTGTCCCAGCGGATTGATGACACGTCCGAGCATGTTGTCGTTGACACGGATGGAGGCGATACGCTTGGTACGCTTCACCACCATGCCCTCCTTGATGCCTGAAGTCGCACCGAGCAACACGCAACCCACGTTGTCCTCCTCAAGGTTCATCACAATGGCCATTGTTCCGTTCTCGAACTCAAGCAGTTCGTTGGCTTCGGCATTGCGGAGTCCGTAGATACGGGCCACGCCGTCGCTGACGGTAAGCACGGTACCTACCTCGTCGAACTTCTCCTGATTCGAAATGCCGTTCAACTGGTCAATGAGCACCTGGGACACTTCGCTTGGTTTGATTTTATCTGACATTTCTTTTTTGTTTTTTTCGTTATTGCGTTATAACGGTATGATGTTATTGCGCCTATTTACTTAACTGAGTGAGAATGGAGTTGAGCTTCGTCTTGACACTGGCATCCATGCGATACGTGTCATATTCGAGGATGAAGCCACCGATGATGTCGGGGTTCACCTCCGTCTCGAACTCCACTGTTCCCTGAGCATGACTCTCCACCATACGGCGCATCTTCTGCTCCATAGCAGGCGACACAGCCACGGCGGTGGTGAGCTTTCCACGGATAACGTTCTTCTGCTTACGATAGAGTGTGACGTACGAATTGGCCATGAACTGAATCATGTTCTCGCGGTCTTCCTGCAGCACCAAAGCCACAAAGGACCTACCGAGGGCAGATGCCTTCTCACCGCCAATGGCAGTGGTCAGCAGCGACTGCTTCGTCTCCTTCGAGAGCATCGGGTTGTCAATGGTCTGCCGTAGCTGGGGCACCTCCACGTAGCTCTTGGCCAACAACAGCATCTCACCATAGACGGTATCCTCCAGTTTGGCATCGAGCGCGCTCTTCAAGAGAGCCCTGGCATAACGAACCGATATTACTCCTATATCCATACGCTTTACTTATTATTGTTTAGAAGAGACATCATCCAGCATTCGGTCAATGAGATCCATCTGAGCCTGATCGCTCTGAAGGTTCTGCTTGAGCACCTTCTCGGCAATCTCTACGCTGAGCGTGGCTACTTGCTTTCGGATGTCGGCAATGGCAGCTTTCTTCTGCTGCTCTATCTCGGCTTTGGCATCAGACACGAGTCGGGCACTCTCCTGACGGGCCTTCTCCTGCGCCTTCTCTACGATGGCGTCACGGGTCTCGGCTGCCTCCTTCAATATCTGAGCCTGCTTTGCGCGAGCCTCCTGCAAGATGGATTCACCTTCCCGCTCGATATTGGCCAGACGCTCCTCGGCCTCGTGGGCCTTGCGGAGACTCTCGTCAATAAAGTTCTTACGCTCGTCCACCATATTGACTATGACGGGGAAGCCGTATTTTGCGAGAAGGACAAAGACCACCAGAAACGCCACGAACATCCAGAAGAATAGTCCGAAGTCGGGTGTTAGGATTCCTGGTAAGTTAACTGACTCCATTTGCACAGATGATTAGATGATTTTACATGAACACACAGAGTGCGCAAACAACAACAGCGAACAGGGCCACACCCTCCACGAAGGCTGCTGTCAGAATCATGTTGGTACGGATGGTACCTGCTGCCTCAGGCTGACGGGCGATGGCGTCCATGGCGTTACCACCGATACGACCGATACCCAGACCGGCACCAATTGCTGCAATACCTGCGCCGAGACCGGCACCAAACTTTGCAAGACCAGCAGCTGCAGCTGCTTCTAAAATCAATGTTGTGATCATAATCTTAAATGTTTAAAGTAATACTATTGTTAATTATTATTCTTTTATTTCAAATCGAAGAGTCTTGTTCAGACCCCCATCCCCCTAACTTAGGGGGCTGACTTATTTGTGGTGCTCAGGATGTGCCAGGCCGATAAATACGGCCGACAGCATGGTGAACACATAAGCCTGGATAAAGGCCACCAGGAACTCCAGACAGTTCATGAAGAGCATCATGATAAAGCTGAGTAGCGTAAGACCTGAACCAAGGTAGGCATTCAGCGACCATCCGATGAAGATGATAGCAGTGAACGAGAGGATAATGGCATGTCCGGCCATCATGTTCGCAAAGAGACGGACCATCAGCGCGAAGGGCTTGGTCAGGATGCCGAACATCTCGATGATGGGCATGATGGCCACGGGATAGGCCTTGAGGAACATGGGCACCTCGGGCCAGAAGATTTCCTTCCAGTACTCCTTGTTGCCAAACAGGTTGATGGCCAGCATGGTGCAGAGTGCCAGGAAACAGGTGATGTTGATGTTACCCGTCACGTTGGCACCACCCGGGAAGATGGGCAACAACCCCAGCAGGTTGGTGATAAGGATGAAGAAGAACGCCGTCAGCAGATAAGGTGCATAGGGACGGTAGTGCTTCTCTCCTATCGAGTCCTTGATGAGGTCGTCGTTGATGGTCATCACCAGCATCTCCACCATACCAACAAAGCCCTTGGGCGCATCCTTCTTCGGGTCGTGCTTCTTGTACCAGCGGGCACAAGAGAGGAAGACGGCCAGCATGATGAATACGACAATCCATATCTGGCAGACGCTCTTCGTGATGCTCAAGTCCCAGGGACGCACCACCGAGCCGTCAGACAGGCGCTCGTATATCTTGCCGTTCTTCTCCTCGTTGAAGAAGAAGCCCATGTAGTCGTGACCTTCCTCCGCAGCTTCCTCAATGCGGGTGCTCATGAAGAAGTGCCACTCGCCGGTGGCTTCGCTGCGGACGATACACGGCAGGGGGATGCTGATGTGGGTATCACCATAGGTGGTGATGTGCCACTCGTAGGCATCGGCCATGTGTCCCAGGACGATTTCCTTCACGTCAACACCCTCACTGTGAGCGGCCTGCACGGGGGCATGGGCCGTCAGCAGGAAGGTCAGGCATAGGAGCAGATATCTCATTTCTTTTAATTTATGCATTTTGTCTGATTTTCTTCTCGACCTTCATGAAGTAGGCCGTGTCGTAAATGAGAATGATAAAATAATAGATCAGGAACGCAATCACGAAGAAGCGGATGGCTGCCTTGTCGTCAGAGGCGAAGCAATAGGCCAGCACCGTGACGATGCCTGCAAACATCCTGCAGCCCGAGGCCGTCAGGTAGAGCGTAGGCAGGCTTTCGCTTGATGATGCTGCCACAGCTTTCCACACAAAGGCATAGGCAATGCAGGCCACCAGCTGGAACACGGCTGAGACAACGATGGGCACTGTCATCATCTCGGTGTTGCCCCACACGTTCATGTAGAGCAGGAAGAGCAGCGTCAGTCCGACAATCAGGCAGATGCTCTGTCTCAGGTAGGTGTTCACAATCTTATTCTCCATGTTCGTTCAGTTCCACACAAAGACTTACCTCGTTTTTCTGTACTTCCACGAAACCGCCGCCAATGGCTATCTGATGCTTGCCGTCGGCACAGGTATAGATGACCTCACCCTTCGTCAGCAGCGAGATGATGGGGGCGTGTCCCGTCAGTATCTCGAATTGGCCGAGCGAACCGGGAACCTTCACGTTCTCCACCTCGCCCTCGAACTCAATCTTCTGTGGTGATACAATCTTCAGCTTCAGCATAATTCTGATTATT
Source organism: uncultured Prevotella sp. (assembly GCA_947169685.1). Lineage (GTDB taxonomy): Bacteria > Bacteroidota > Bacteroidia > Bacteroidales > Bacteroidaceae > Prevotella. Next base: position 12,949 of record CAMVQS010000014.1, read on the forward strand.
CTGATTACTCTGATTAGCCTTTCGCAGCTTCCAACAGTTTCTTCGCCTTCTCCTTTGCGTCTTCAATGGTGCCGACGTTCAGGAATGCCTGCTCAGGCAGATCATCGACCTCGCCGTCGAGGATGGCGTTGAAGCCCTTGATGGTCTCCTCGATGGGAACCATGACACCTGGCAGACCCGTGAACTGAGAAGCCACGGTGAACGGCTGGCTCAAGAAACGCTGCACACGGCGTGCACGGTTCACGGTCAGCTTGTCCTCGTCCGACAGCTCGTCCATACCGAGGATGGCGATGATGTCCTGAAGCTCCTTGTAACGCTGTAGAATCTCCTTCACACGCTGGGCACAGTCGTAGTGGTCACGACCGACAATCAGCGGGTCGAGGATACGCGAGGTGGAACCCAGCGGATCAACAGCAGGATAGATACCCAGCTCGGCAATCTTACGGTCGAGCACCGTTGTAGCATCCAAGTGGGTAAACGTCGTGGCAGGAGCAGGGTCGGTCAAGTCGTCGGCAGGCACATAGACGGCCTGTACTGATGTGATAGAACCTTTCTTCGTCGAAGTGATACGCTCCTGCATGGCACCCATCTCCGAAGCCAGCGTCGGCTGGTAACCTACGGCTGACGGCATACGACCAAGCAGGGCTGACACCTCAGAGCCGGCCTGCGTGAAACGGAAGATGTTGTCAATGAAGAACAGGATGTCGGCTGCTGCACCGTCCTTACCGCCTCCGTCGCGGAAGCTCTCGGCAACAGTCAGACCAGAGAGTGCCACGCTGGCACGTGCACCAGGCGGCTCGTTCATCTGGCCATATACCAGTGTTGCCTGACTCTTCTTCAGCTCCTCGGGGTCAACGAGACTCAGGTCCCACTTGCCCTCCTCCATTGCCTGACGGAACTTCTCACCGTAGCGGATAACGCCTGACTCCAGCATCTCACGGATGAGGTCGTTACCCTCACGGGTACGCTCTCCCACTCCAGCGAAGACGGAGAAGCCGTTATGTCCCTTGGCAATGTTGTTGATGAGCTCCATGATGAGCACCGTCTTACCCACACCTGCACCGCCGAAGAGTCCGATCTTACCACCCTTCATGTAAGGCTCCAGCAGGTCGATGACCTTGATACCAGTAGCCAGGATCTCCTTCTTCGTAGAGAGTTCCTCGAAGGTGGGCGCCTCACGGTGAATGGGGTAAGCACCCGTCATGTCAAGCTGTTTCATACCGTCGATAGGCTGACCGATAACGTTCAGCATACGACCCTTAATCTGGTCACCTGCAGGCATCAGAATCGGTGAGCCCACAGGGATTGCCTCCAGTCCACGCTGCAGTCCGTCGGTATTGTCCATAGCTACACAGCGTACGGTGTCCTCGCCGATGTGCTGCTGCACCTCGACAATCAGTTCCGTGCCGTTGCCACGGTCAATGCGTAATGCCTCGTGAATCTTTGGCAGCACTTTCTCAGCATCCAGACCCTTCGTATCGAAGTAAACGTCGATAACCGGTCCGATAATCTGCGAAATGCGTCCGTTAATCTGTGACATAAGCTTAGTAATTATATTTAAAGTTATTTTTGTTTAGAATTAGTTGCGGGCAAAGATACAAAAAATTAAGCAATAGACAAAATAAAAATGGAGATTATTTTAAAAGAAATAAATTTCGCCAGCCAATACAAGCATGCCGAGTAACCATCCGACAGCTATTTTCAGTGTGCAATGCTTCAGGTACCAGCCCAGCCGCACATGTTCCATCTTCATCAGCGCCAGACCGCTCACGTTACCCACACAGAGCAGACAACCGCCCACTGCCGTTGAGAAGGCAATGACTTTCCAGAAGGCACCGTTTTGGATGAAGAAAGCGGCATAACCGTCTGCTGCAGAATCTAATACGGGGTATAGTGAGAAGTTCGACATGGCAATGGTAAACGTGTCAACCAGCGAACTGAGCAAACCAGAAACCAGTCCGACCATCCAGATGTCGTGCACATAGGTGTCAATCCATTCTGCCACGCTCTGGAACACGCCCGTCTCCGTCACCACACCCAGACCGAGCATGATGCCCATGACAAAGAGAATCTGCTGCAGCGTGTCGTATTGCAGGGCTACAGGAATCAGCCTGCGAGCCATCTGCCCCGAATTGTTCAGCTTTCGGTTCACGATCTCGTTGACCACCCACAGAACGCTCAGTACGCACAGTGCTCCAAGGAACGGCGAGAGCTTGGTGATATTATGGAAAGTAGGGATAAACCATAGTCCGCCGATACCCACTACGAGCATCAGCACGCGCTGCCAACGGTTCAGGTTCGTGTCGTCACCACGGTAGGGAGCAGCAGGCCATGCCACGTCCAGACGTTCCGGCAGTTCGCGGCTCATCCACCACGTAGGTATCACCCAGGCCAGGAGGGCGGGCAGGGCCAGATAGGCTGAGAAGTTAGAGGCCGTCACGGCCCCGTTGCCCCAAAGGGCCACGCCGGCGGGGTCGCCAATGACGGTCATGCAGCCGCCGCAGTTGGCTGCCAGCACCACCGATGCTCCTACCACCATGCGCTGGCGCGAGTTCTGCACGATTTTGTGCATGATGACCAGCATCATCGTCGTCGTCGTCAGATTATCCAGATTGGCCGATATGGCGAAGGTGGCCAGCGAGAGCGTCCACAGGACGCGCTTCGAGTTGCGCGTCTTAATCCAGTCCTGTATAAAGTCAAAACAGCCGTTGTTGTTCAGCAGCTCCACGATAGACATCGTAGCCAGCAGGAAGAGCACAATGGCCGCAGCCTTGCCCACATAGTTCAGGAACACATTATTATATATATACAACTTGACCTGGTCGCTTGACGTAGCCGCACCACCCAGAAACTCCTGATAGTCCGCCGCATGACGAGCCATCACGTAGTCCGTTCCGTAGCAGATATAAACCACCCAGCCAGCCGCAGCAATGAACATGGCAATAGCAGCCTTATTCACGTTCGTCAGGTGACCGGTAGCGATAAGCAGGTAGCTCAACAATAGCAGTAATACAATAATGAGTGTCATAACTTTCGGTTTTATTGTGCAAAGTTATAAAATAATTATGAATTATGAATGAGGAATGATGATTATTTTGTACCTTTGCAGGAAAAAAGATGAGAATAGACATTATTACCGTGCTGCCGGAGATGCTGGAGGGGTTTGTCCATGAGAGCATCCTGGCAAGAGCCGAGAAGAAAGGACTGGCAGAGATACGCCTGCACAACCTGCGTGACTATACGCTCGACAAGTGGCGTCGTGTGGATGACTATCCCTACGGCGGAAGTGCTGGCATGGTGATGCAATGCGAGCCCATTGACCGCTGTATCACGGCCCTGAAAGCTGAGCGCGACTATGACGAGGTTATCTTCACCTCGCCTGACGGTGAGCGCTTCGACCAGCACATGGCCAACGAGTTGTCCATGAAGGGTAACCTCATCATCCTGGCAGGCCATTATAAAGGCATCGACCAGCGCGTACGCGACCATCTCATCACCCGTGAAATCTCCATCGGCGACTTCGTGCTGACAGGTGGCGAACTCGTGGCAGCCATGATTGCCGATGCCGTGGTACGCGTGGTGCCAGGCGTCATCGGTGACGAACAGAGTGCCCTCTCCGACTGTTTCCAGGACGACATCCTGGCAGCCCCCATCTATACCCGACCCGCTGACTACAAGGGATGGAAGGTGCCCGACATCCTGCTCAGTGGCAATGAAGCAAAAGTCAGGGAGTGGGAACTTGAGCAGGCCCTTGAGCGTACCCGTCGCCTACGCCCCGACTTGTTGGAAGGCAAGGATTTATAACTCATTCAACTATCCCACCAGCCGGCGAATCTGCGTGTCCGAGGCTTCGGGCAAGAGAGCTTGGAAGTGGGAAAGAAGACGTTGATAGGACTCCTGTGGCGTACGGGGGCAACGGAAGCCATCACGCCCCATTAGTTCCTCAGGAGTAGTGAGAAGCGACCAGCCCCAACCATATTCACATCCATGTTTATCTGTAGGATAGACAAAATCCTCGGTAATGATAAGACACGCCATCTGCAGACGGGTCACGTAGCCATCAAACTTACTACGCATCTTAGGTCCATCGAAGCCACAGGCAGCACGGAGTTCTCGGGTAATGAGGCTGCCTTGTTCGCAAAGCGTCGTAAGGATAATATCCTCAATGGTTCCTTCCGCAAGCACAGGATATCTGCTGCGGCGATAGTTACAGAAATCGGGCCACCACTCCCGACTGATAAATCCGGCTTTCTTATTGAAGAACTTCCCATAGACGCAACCACCGTCCGACACGATGGGACCTTTCCATTTCCACAATGGCCAGTCCCAACCGCCATCAGGCAGTATGACATAGCGGCAGTCATCAGCTACTATCTCCTCAGCCGAGAACCCGCTGATGCCACTGTCAAGCAGCGGCAGAAAGCCCACCTCATGGATGAAGGCCGTCAGTTGGGCAGCTGAATATATCTCGTCGTGTTTCATATATTACGGGAAAAGTGGAGGGTACAACTACCAGTCGAAAACGTTGCGGAGAACCCACCAAAGAATGGTGGAAACAAGGAACAGGGAAACAAGTATATAGGTGGTGAGATCGGCCCACTTGCGAGAGAGCCACTTCTGCCAGCCATCCCATAAAAACAATAAGATGAACAGGGGGAAAATGGTAAGCAGATAGGCATTATAACGGAAGGCTGTTACGAAGTCGAAATGCAACAGGCTGTGTAGCATGCGTTGTGCTCCACAGCCTGGACATTTATAGCCTGTCAACTCCAGGAACCGGCATTTAGGAAAGAGTCCTGATGCGGAGGGGTCGAACAGGTAATAGAGCGTTCCTCCCCCCACAAGAACCAATATAAATATCAGTATATATGTGCGTTTTGAAATACAATCAAAAGACATCAATTCATACTGCGCAAAATATCATCCATGGCTCCCGTCAATCTCAAAATTGCGCTTATAACGATAGACAAGAATGTAACAACAGCAAAAATGATAGCACCAATCTTAACCCACTTACCTGCAGTCTCACTAGCTTCTTTTGCTGCGTTATAGTCTGTAGCTTCTAAAGTTTTCACCTTATTACCATTAATTATACCCAAGATACCAAAAGGTAAACCAACGATAGGAAAACACTGACAGCAGCAGCAGACAACACTAAGAACTGTCAAAATGATTGACTCCGTTTTCCAATCCTTCAATGGTGGACGGAATTCATTACTGTCATTTGTATAGGAGGACTCAGATGATTGGTATGAATATGACTCCTGTTCAGGCTGCGGTGTGTACTGCGGCTGAGGTGCATACTGTGGTTGCGGTGCTGCCTGTGGTGCAAACAGGGATTGCAGTTCACTAACTTGACTTGCAGGTGTCCAGCTGGACATGCCTTCCGTCCATACGTTGGTCTCAGGGGTAATCCCCTTTGCAGCAAGCTGATCCAATGTAAAAGGTCCTGCCTGATGATTGTTTTCTACGATGTAGTACGTTGCCATAATTATAATAATGTATGAATGTTTTTTATATGTTTATAGTTCAATAGCCAGACATTGAAGCTGCAAATATCAGGAAGTAATACAGCAGCCAGCAGGTAATGCTGATGAGTCCGCCGATGATGAGCAGCGAGATAGACCAGTTGCCCCACTTGTTGGCATCGATGCTGGCATTCATCGCGCCATGATAGTTGCCCGTCATATAGTCGGAGGAGACCCTGCCTGACGCTACCAGCGCCAAGATGGAGAATATCAGGGAGATGATGCCGAAGCAGTTACCACAGCAGAACATGCTGATAACGGTCAACACCAACGACCATACTGCCTTCGACTTATGGTTGTCGGGCATGGGGACGTAGTTTGACTGATAGCCACCACCATAGCCGTAGCCGCCGGAATAGCCCTGCGGCGGGGCGCTATTGATAAGGTGCTGCAACTCAGGAACCTGACCGGCAGGCATCCAGTTGGGCATGCCCTCAGTCCACACTTGCGTGTTGTCATCGAGTCCGCGCTGTGCCAACTGGTCATAGGAGAAGGGACCTGACTGCTGATTATTCTCGACAATATAATATGAAGCCATCTCTATAATAGTTTTAGTTTCAGTTGACAAAAGTAAACAATAATTTGCAGTTGACCAAACAATCTGCCAATTATTTGCAAGAAAAGAGGTATTTTTTGTTATTTCGTACAGAATTGCTCACCCAAACGGAATCCTTCTTCATAGAGTGCCTCGAGTTTTTTGACATCCTTCTCGATGCGTCCAACTTCCATGGGCTTCTGGGGACGAATGACGGTAATGCGACCCTCGTCCTCCATGCGTTCCACCAATTCGAGCTGAGCATTATAAACGGCTACCCGATGACTCAGAGCAACACGCAGACGGGGATAGTTGCGATAAATATAACGTGGTATCTTCAAGTCGCGACTTGTATTGCGGAAGCCTCGGTTACGCGTCATGATGACCACATTGTGCTCATGCCCCATGCTAATGGCCCGTTCCACAGGCACGCTGTCGATGATGCCTCCGTCGAGATAGGGCTGGCCGTCAACCTCAACAATCTTGCTGACGTAGGGCAGACTGCTTGATGCCCGACAGATATCAATGAGGCGCTGACGGTCGCCATCGCGCTCGCTGAGATATTCCGAACGGCCTGTATGACAGTTAGTTACCACCATCTCAAACAATGCAGGATTACGAAAACAAGTATCGTAATCGAAAGGTATCAGCTCGTTGGGAAAGCGGTCGTAGAGCAGCTTAGGGTCGAAGATGCAACCCTGAGTGACCAGATGGCGCAGACCAATATAGTCATACTTGGCCAGCATGTCGATATTTGAGATACGAGCACGTCGCGGCTGACGACTCATATACGACAGTCCGTTACATGCTCCAGCCGATACTGCCACGATGTAACGAAAATATAGATCGTGCTTCATGAAGGCATCCAACACCCCGCTGGTAAACACGCCTCGCATGCCTCCACCTTCCAAAACTAACCCTGTATTTCTATTAATCTGCATCTATTTTCTAAAATAATGTTGCAAAGATACATCTTTTTCATAAATAAATTGTATCTTTGCAAAATAATTGACTACGAAACATCATAATTTTTGACGAATGTTTAGCAAAGAGACATATATCAGACGCCGTAACGAGCTAAAAAAGCTTGTCAACAGCGGCATTATCATATTGTTCGGAAACAACGAGGCACCCTATAACTATCCAGCTAACTGTTACGCACCGATGCGACAAGACTCATCGTTCCTGTACTACTTCGGCCAGCATCGCGACGGACTGGTGGGTGTCATTGATATTGACAATGACGAAGAGTGGCTCTTTGGCGACGATATTGATGTGGAAGACATCGTATGGATGGGATTCACACCTACCGTTAGCGACTTGGCAGCCGAAGTAGGCATTACCAAGACTGCACCGATGAAATCTCTCTCCTCTCTTCTCTCTCCTCTCTCCTCTGAAACCATCCACTTCCTTCCGCCATACCGTTTCGACACGAAGATACAGATAATGGATCTGTTAGGCATACATCCGTCGAAACAAAAGGAATCAGCATCACTCACTCTGATACAGGCTGTTGTAAAGATGCGTTCAACCAAAGAACCTCAGGAAATCGAAGCTATTGAACGGGCTTGCGAGGTGGGTTACCAGATGCATACCACCGCCCAGCGACTGATACGTCCAGGTGTCACCGAGCGTTTTATCGGCGGACAGGTGGACGGCATTGCACGCTCGCTGGCACAGGGTACGAGCTTCGCCACCATCTTCACTCAGCATGGTGAGATTATGCACGGATGCCCCAGCGATGCCAAACTGGAAGAAGGCCGTCTGGCACTCTGTGATGCAGGTTGTGAACTGGACGACTATTGTTCTGACCATACGCGAACGATGCCCGTCAGCGGCAAGTTTACGCAGCGTCAGGAAGAGATATACCGCATAGTAGAAGAGTGTCACGACTACGTGCTCGACGTGGCCAAGCCAGGTGTAAGATACATGGACGTGCACTTCGCCGTCTGCCGACTAATGACTGAGCGTCTGAAGGAACTCGGACTCATGAAGGGTGACACTGACGAGGCAGTCAAGGCCGGTGCCCATGCCATGTTCCTGCCTCACGGACTGGGGCACATGATGGGCATGGACGTGCACGACATGGAAGGACTCGGACAGATTTATGTTGGTTTCGACGAAGAGACACGTCCGAACCTCGAGCAGTTTGGTACCAACTGTCTGCGCATGGGACGTAAGCTACAAGAAGGCTTTGTCGTTACTGACGAGCCCGGCATATATTTCATTCCTGCCCTCATCGACGAGTGGCGGGCCAAGGGACATTGCAAGGAGTTCCTCAACTACGAGAAGTTGGAGACCTACAAGGACTTCGGTGGAATCCGCATTGAGGACGACCTGCTCATCACCAAGGACGGCTGCCGTTTCCTCGGCGAGAGCCGCATCCCTTACCATACCAATGATATACAATAACAAAAAAAATAAAAACAAAAATGAAGAAACTGTTAACAATCGCGCTTCTTGCACTTATTGCTACAGGTGCCAGCGCACAAGAAGAGACAAAGGAAAAGGACAACAAGCCCGTGTTCACAACCATCAAGGAGCTACCCATTACGAGCATCAAGGACCAGAACCGCTCCGGCACGTGTTGGGACTACTCTACCCTCTCCTACTTTGAGTCGGAGATTCTGAAGAAGACCGGCAAGACCTATAACCTCTGCGAATCGTTCGTGGCCAACAAGACGTACATGGACCGTGCCATTCAGGTGGTTCGTCTGCATGGCGACTGCCAGTTTGCACAGGGCGGTTCTGCTTACGACGTGCTCTACGTGCTGCAGAACTATGGTATCTGTCCTATCGATGCAATGCCTTTCCCAGGTTCATTGCAGGGTGACTCGCTTTTCAACTTCAACGAGTTCTTCTCGCTGCTTGAGCCGTATGTGAACGCTATTGCCAGAAACAAGGCCAGCAAGATTTCCCAGCAGTGGAAGGTTGGTATGCAGGGTATCTTGGACGCCTATCTTGGCAAGTGCCCAGAGAGCTTCACCTACGAGGGCAAGACCTACACGCCGAAGACCTTCGCACAAAGCCTTGGTCTCGACTGGAATGACTATGTAAGCATTACCAGCTATACCCATCATCCGTTCTACACTGCCTTCCCTGTGGAGGTACAGGACAACTGGCGCAATCCGCTGAGCTACAACCTTCCGATGGACGAGATGATGCGCATCATCGACAATGCCATTGCCGAGGGCTATACCGTAGCTTGGGGCGGTGACGTCAGCGAAGACGGCTTTACCCGTCAGGGACTGGCTTATGCCATTGACACCAAAGCAGCAGAAAGCCTGCAGGGTAGCGATATGGCACGCTGGCTGAAGCTGTCGCCCTCAAAGCGTCGTGACATTCTGACTGAACTGGGTTGCACTGTTCCTGAAATCACTCCGACACAGGAGCGCCGTCAGGAGCGTTATGACAACTGGGAACTGACTGACGACCATGGAATGCTTATCTACGGCATTGCCAAGGACCAGAACGGCAAGGAATACTACATGGTAAAGAACTCATGGGGTGAGTCTGGTGACTACAAGGGTATCTGGTACATGACCAAGGCCTTCATCGCCGACAACACCATGGACTTCCTGGTAAACAAGAACGCTATCCCCAAGGATATCCGCAAGAAGCTCGGTTTGTAGTTTTGTTGTAGTAGTAATCCCAATCATTAATAAAAATGAATTTCAAATGGAATTACGAACCACCTACATCCGAAAGAAAACAAGCGGCTAAGGAGCTGGCAGAGAAGATCGGCATGAGTCCGATACTTGCCGACCTGCTCATCCAACGCGGCATCAAGACGGAATCGGCGGCAAAGCGATTCTTCCGACCAATGCTCAACGAGCTCATTGACCCGTTCCTGATGAACGATATGGACGTGGCCGTTGACCGACTGAATGACGCGATGGGACGCAAGGAGCGCATCATGGTCTATGGCGACTACGACGTAGATGGATGTACGGCGGTTGCATTAGTATATAAGTTCCTGCAGCAGTTCTATTCCAATATTGAGTACTACATTCCCAGCCGATATGAGGAGGGGTATGGAGTAAGTATAAAGGGAATAGACTATGCAGCAGAACATGGTGTGAAACTCATCATTGTGCTCGACTGTGGTATCAAGGCAATCGATGAGATAGCGTATGCGAAGGAGCGTGGGGTCGATTTCATTATCTGCGACCACCATGTGCCTGACGAGGTGATGCCTCCTGCAGTGGCTATTCTTAACCCCAAGCGCGAGGACTCTACTTATCCCTTCAAGCACTTGTGCGGTTGTGGCGTGGGCTTCAAGTTCATGCAGGCCTTTGCCAAGAACAACGGCATACCATTCTCACGACTAATCCCCCTACTCGACTTCTGTGCCGTCTCGATAGCAGCAGACATCGTGCCGGTAGTCGGCGAGAACCGTACGCTGGCGTTTCATGGTCTGAAACAGCTGAACCAGAATCCAAGCATCGGCCTGAAGGCGATCATTGAGATTTGCGGGCTGACGGGACGTGAACTCACCATGAGCGATATCGTTTTCAAGATTGGCCCGCGCATCAATGCCAGCGGACGTATGCAGAACGGTATGGAAGCTGTTGACCTGCTTGTAGAGAAGGACTTTTCGAAGGCTTTGGCCGAAGCGAACCACGTCAACGAATACAACGACCAACGTCGTGACATTGACAAACAGATGACTGAGGAGGCCAATGAGATTGTGGCCCGTCTGGAGAGTCAGCAGCACATGCAAAGTATCGTGCTCTACGATGAGAACTGGAAGAAAGGTGTCGTTGGTATCGTGGCATCCCGTCTTACGGAAATGTACTTCCGTCCGACCGTTGTACTGACCATCATTGACGGTCTGGCAACAGGCTCTGCACGCAGTGTGGCAGGTTTCGACATCTACGACGCCATCAAGTCGTGTCGCGATCTGCTGGAGAACTTCGGAGGCCACACATATGCCGTTGGCTTATCGCTGAAACAGGAGAACATCCCAGAGTTCCGACGCCGTTTCCAGGAATATGTCAACAGCCACATCCTGCCCGAGCAGACGCAGGCTCTGCTCGACATTGAGGAGGAGGTGGATTTCCGCGACATCAACAAGAAGCTGCTCAACGACCTGAAGAAACTGGCGCCTCATGGTCCCAGCAACCCCAAGCCGCTCTTCTGCACCCGCAACGTCTATGACTACGGAACGTCGAAGGTGGTCGGTCGCAATCAGGAACATATCAAGCTTGAGCTGGTTGACTCCCGCTCGTCGAATGTCATGAACGGTATCGCCTTCGGACAGAGTGCCGCAGCACGCTACATCAAGTCCAAGCGTTCGTTCGACATTGTCTATACCATTGAGGAGAATACCTATAAGCGCGGAGACATTCAGTTGCAGATTGAAGACATCATGCCTTCGGAAATTGACAATTGACAATTGAGAATTGAGAATTACAAATTAATTCTGAAGAAGTATTGGGGCTATGATGATTTCCGAGGCATCCAGCAGGAAATCATCGAGTCCATCGGTAGCGGTCACGACACCCTGGGTCTGATGCCTACGGGTGGTGGTAAGTCCATCACCTTTCAGGTGCCGGCACTCGCCATGGAGGGAGTATGCATTGTCATCACCCCGCTCATTGCCCTGATGAAGGACCAGGTGCACCATCTGCGCATGAAGGGCATCATTGCTGCCGCCATCTACTCTGGCATGTCGCGCGATGACACCGTCCGCATTCTTGAGAACTGCATCCTTGGACGAACAAAACTGCTCTACGTCTCGCCAGAACGGTTGGAGAGCGACCTCTTCCTGACCAAGCTACGCCACATGAAGGTAAGCTTCATCACCGTCGATGAAGCACATTGCATCAGTCAGTGGGGCTATGACTTCCGCCCCAGTTATCTCAGCATTGCCAATATCCGAGACATTCAGCCCGTACCCGTCCTTGCACTTACGGCGACAGCTACACCACGTGTCGTAGAGGATATCTGTGAGCGGTTGGGAGGAGGCTTCCACGTCTTCCGCATGTCCTTCGAACGCAAGAACCTCAGCTACATCGTTCGCAAAACCGAAGATAAGCTGGGAGAACTGCTGCGCATTCTTCAGTCAGCAAAGGGCAGCGTCATCATCTATGTACGCAGCCGTAAGCGTGCCAAGGAGATTTCCGACTTCCTCAACAGAGCCCCCCTTTTGTCCCCCGAGGGGGACACAAATGTCCGACAGCAGAGTAATGAAGCCCCCCCGAGGGCCGTAGGGGGGGCGTCCACCTACTACCACGCAGGACTGGACCACGCTACACGCGACCTGCGACAGCAGATGTGGCAGAAGGACGAGCTACGCATTATCGTGGCCACCAATGCCTTCGGCATGGGTATCGACAAACCTGACGTGCGCCTCGTTATCCATTTCGACGCTCCCGACTCCATCGAAGCATACTTCCAGGAGGCAGGACGCGCAGGACGTGACGGTCAGGAAGCCGCCGCCATCATGCTCTGCAACGGCAGCGATGACCGCAAGCTGCTCAAGCGTGTTGACGACACGTTTCCTGAGCGTGAATATATTAAAGATGTATATGAGGATTTGGCCTACTATCTGCAGGTGGCAACAGGGACAGGACAGGGACGCCTGTTCGAATTCAGCCTTGACGAGTTCTGCATGCGCTTCCGCCACTTCCCCGTCCGTGCCCACTCCGCTCTCATGATTCTCACACGTGCCGGTTACATCGATTATATGGATGAGCAGGACTCAGCAGCACGCGTGCATTTCCTGACTGGTCGCGACGAACTGTATAGGCTGGAAGGCAACTCACCAGAAGAAGACCGTATCATCGTCTCGCTACTCCGACTCTATGGCGGGCTCTTTGCCGATTACGGCTACATCGACGAGAGTCTGGTGGCTCGCGAGGCTGGCCTGACACCCATTCAGGCGTACAACGTCTTAAAACTGCTCTCTCAGAAACGCATCATCAGTTTCATTCCTCGCAAGCGCACACCTTACGTCCGTTATATGCAACGGCGCGAGGAACGCGACCAAATAGTCATTCCACGCGCCGTCTATGAGGACCGTCGTGCGCTCTACCAGGAACGCATCGAGGCTATGTTACGGTATATGAATACTGACAACCAATGCCGCTCCCGCCAGCTGCTTCGCTACTTCGGCGAAACCGACTCTGAGGACTGCGGACATTGCGATGTCTGTCATTCAAAGTAGTACAGGAACGAGGCAATACCCTCAAGTGCAGGCTTGCGCTGTCCCTCAATCTCAATCTTAAACGCTATCTCCGTCTTACAGATACCACGCAGGTTCTGGATGTTGTGCAGCTTGGTACGCATGCGTACACGGCTACCCGTCACCACAGCCTGACCAAAGCGCATCTGGTCCATGCCGTAGTTCACCAGCATCTTGATGTTGTTCACCTGAATAATCTGTCCCCACAGATAAGGCAGCAGCGACAGCGTCAGATAGCCGTGCGCGATGGTACTCTTATAGGGACTCTCCTCCTTGGCACGCTCCACGTCAACGTGAATCCACTGGTGGTCGAGCGTGGCGTCAGCAAAGAGGTTGATACGTTCCTGAGTGACTTCCAGCCAGTCAGAAACACCGAGTTCTTCACCCAGGTGGGATTCAAACTCGGCGTAGCTGTTAATAACCAATTGTGCCATTAGTCTTCCTGATTTTCGGGACGCAACTTGCGGACAGTCTCACCGGCACGCCACATCTCCTGATTACGCATAGCTTCCAGCTCCTTCTCCAGTCCTGCACGATAGTCGGGCTTTGAGTTTGCGTCGATGGTAATCTGTGCCTCGTTACCTGTCTGTACAGAGTAGTAGAGCCACTCCATGACCGGCTTGATGGCATCGTGGAAACGTGGAGCCCAATCCAATGCGCCACGCTGTGCAGTGGTCGAGCAGTTAGCGTACATCCAGTCCATACCCTTGGCACCGAAGAGCGGGCCAAGGCTCTGTGTCAGCTCCTCAACGGTCTCGTTGAAAGCTTCCGAGGGAGAGTGTCCGTGCTCGCGGAGCACCTCGTACTGAGCCAGCAACAGACCCTGAATGGCACCCATCAGCGAGCCGCGCTCACCCGTCAGGTCACTGGTTGCCTCGCGCTGGAAGGTAGTCTCAAACATATAGCCGGCACCGATACCGATACCGAAAGCCAGCGTCTTCTCCTTGGCCTTACCAGTAGCATCCTGATAGATAGCATACGAGCAGTTCAGACCACGACCCTCGCAGAACATCGTGCGCAGGCTCGTACCCGAACCCTTCGGAGCCACCATGATGACATCCACATCCTTCGGGGGGATGACGCCTGTACGGTCGCTCCAGTTGATGGCGAAGCCGTGACTGTAGTACAGTGTCTTGCCGGGCTTCAGATATTTCTTGATGGTGGGCCACTGCTGAATCTGACCTGCGTCAGAGAGCAACATGCAAAGGATAGTACCCTTCTCGGCTGCCTCCTCGATGGAGAACAGCGTCTTGCCAGGTACCCAGCCGTCAGCCACAGCCTTGTCGTAGGTCTTGCCCTGACGCTGGCCGACGATGACGTTAAAGCCATTGTCTCTCAGGTTGCAGGCCTGTCCGGGACCCTGTACGCCATAGCCGATGACGGCGATGACCTCATTCTTCAATACTTCACGTGCTTTCTCAAGTGAGAACTCCTTGCTGGTGACTACAGTTTCAATCACGCCACCAAAATTCATTTCTGCCATAATGCAATTGTTTTTTAAAATGTTATACTTATCCCTTTGAACCATGCCAGCCCTACACGAGAACCGTCGTCTTATCAGTCCACTCCCTACTTACCCGAAGTAGCGACAAGGGGTTAACTAAATTGGCTGCAAAGATAACAAATTGCAATTAAACTGCCAAATTTTCCTTCACTTTTTTATCAATCGGCTGGCGTGTGCCAGCCGATTCTTTTCAAACAAGACTTCCTTCCGTCCATTGCTCCGTGGTCCAGTCGCTCTCGTCATGCGATAGCGGGGTGTATTGAATGACTTCGCCCGATGAGGGTGAGCGTACCTCGTCGGTACCGCTGAAACGACCGGAGGCGGTGTTGTACGTAAAGGCACGGACACCCAACTGACCCAGGTGGCGGAAGCGGACCTTCAGCACGTGCACGAAGGTCAACGCGTTGCTGCGCTGCACGATGATACCGTAGTCGCACTTGTTGTAAAAGTCCGCAGAACCCGCAATGTCGTAGAGCGACGGCATGTCGCCCATCCTGCCCATACGCCGTTCTTCCTGGGGTTTCTTCGGATGTGCCACAAGGATGACCAGCACGTTGTGACGATGTGCAAACTCCACGATGTTACGCAGTACGTACGAAATCTTCTGTGTGTCGTTGGCACCGCTCAACACCGGCAGGTCTATATAGTTGAAGGGATCCAGCAACAACACCCTGACCTGCTCCCGACGCACCAGCTGCGATGCCGTTGCCAGGATGTCCTCTATCTGCGAACAGTCGTCAGTGATGTGGAACACGTGGCGGCGCAGCCAGTCCATGCCACGTTCCAGTGCTCTCGGCGGGAAATTCTTGGTGGTCATCTCGCGCCCCATCAGCAGTTGCCCCAACTCGTAATAGTGCAGCTCCAGCGGGTACTTCTCCGGCGAATAGACAGCAGCCTTCCATCCTTGTTCCACAGCCAGCGACATCATGATAAAGTCGGCAAAGCTCGACTTGCCTGCTCCGGGATAACCCGAGATGACCATCAGACGCCCCGTCTCAAAACGTACTAAGTGCGTGAAGCCATGCAGCTTGATGCCCGGCGGACGCGGTACGCCCTGCTCGGTGAGCTGCCGCAGCTCTTCCATCGCCGTATCGACCGTCGCCACATGTTCCAACGGCAGCCGTCGCGCTCCCTCGATACAGGCCAGCACAGCCTCGGTACCGCCAGCCATCAGCACATCGTTGGCGTCCTTCGCCGTCCAGTCAACTACCAGCACGTCCTCCTCCTGGAAGTATCGGGCCACCTCGGCACGTTTCTCCAGTCCCGCCTCGTCCATGTCGCCGCAATACACGATGTGCTTGCCCTCGAAGTGCGTCTTACGGTAGGCATCGAACACCCCCATCTTTGTGCCGCAGCCGTTCGGCAGGCTGACCACGCTCTCCAGCCCACACTCGGCAAGCGCCAGCGCGTCCATCATGCCCTCGGTCAGATACACCGTGTCGCCCGTCAGTGCCGCGTCGATGTTCCAAGGCACCAGCCGACGGCCTTGTTCCATGCGGAACTCCTTTGACGTCGATTTGTACTGCACGTTTACCAGGTTGCCGCTGTCATAGAACGGGAATGCCAGAAACGGCTCCGGCTCACCGTTGCGGTTCGTCAGTTCCTTCCAGCCCACATGCAGTCGCTCCGCTGTTTCCAGCGAGATGCCCCGCTCATGCAGATAGATACGCAGTTTCTCGGGAAGGTTGCTCTTCACGGAGCAAAGCGACAAAGCCGAGCGCGGCGTAGAGGGCTGAGTGCGGGGTGTGAAGGGCTTTTCGTCCTCCTTGACAAACCGTGCGCCGCAGCTGAAGCACTGTCCCACCCCCAATGTCTGGTTGAACGACCCGTCGTAGCGGTGTTCACGCACATGTTTCTCCGTATCGCCACACACCGGACAGCGGAAACGGAACGTGTCACGCTCCGTGAAACGTCCCCGAGCTTTCAGCTCCTCCACCGTCACACGGTAAATCTGTTCCTTTACGTGTTCCATAAGGCCAAACCATTCTTATCGAAAGCAACGGGTGTGTCGCCAAGACACACACCCGTTTGCTTTTTCTTTTCTTTTTCTTTATCTATATCTACATCTTCACCTGCGCGTATAATAAGGTTCGCGCAGGAGAGCGTTCGTGTAGCGTTCATGTCGCGTCTGAGTTGCTCACAGAAAAAACGCTCACCGTTCACCGTAAACAGTCCGTACCCTTCGATGATGCGACGCACGTAGGCTTTCGAGCGACGGGCCTTGGCAGCTAACGCTTTCACCTGTGAATAGGTAAAAGCCCCTTCACAGTCGTCACATCCGGCCAGATAAAGCAGTATGATAATATACGTGCCGAGTCCGCGGGCGCCCTCATCCTCAATCAGTCTCATCATCATGGGGTCCGACAGCAGGCTACGCCGCAGTTTGATAAATCCCTTCAGTTTCATTCCTTGTAATGCCTTAAAATCCAACGAATCTTTGCCGGACGCGAGTAATACAGGTACTTGCACCGGCGACACACCCGTCGCCGTGTGCCCGAGGGGAAGCGCTCAAACTCCCCTGCAGGCAACCGACGACCGCAGCGCGTACACACTCTCATCTCCATGGTCACTTGTTGATCTCAAACGCCTGCCTCCGGTTCTTCGTCAGGTCAAGACGGCACGACACATGAATCCACCGTTTACCCTTGACATGTTCGAGAATCAGCTGGTCGTACTGAACGTTAACGCGCATCCATTCCCATATCTCGCGCAGCGTCGGACCGTCGGGTTTCAGCGGTACGAAGTCCGCAGCCTCACCCTGTCGGTGCTGCGAGTTTGGCACGCCGCCCACCATACGGTTCACGGCCTCACAACGATAGCCCGATGTCACACGCAGCGGAACGCCGAAGTGGTGGCGCGTCGGTTCAAGCACCTGTCGGCACAGGTTCTGCAATTTGCGCACGTGACATTCCTGCGGAACGTTCGGCAGTCCTTGTCTTCGTGCAGTCTCAGAGCGACACATCTCCTCGAGTGTGAAGTGCTCAGTCAGTTTCATTTCCATGTTCATTTCCATTTTTTCAAGATTTAAAGTAATTGTTTTGTAATACATAGCAAAATTACTGATAATCAAAACGAAAAACAAACAATATCATCACAACTTTCAATGACGTGAAGAAATAGAAATCCATACAGTTTCAGATGAAACTGCACACGTTTCAGCATCAGGGAGAACACGGCACAACTTCGGGCAGAAGGTGCCGTGTTCCAGGGTAGAAGGCGGCACCTTCTACCCCTCAAGGTGCCGCCTTCTCCACAAGACAACAAATTAAAAAAAACGGGAATTGTTTGGCTTTCTCATTATTAATCGCTAACTTTGCAAAGAATTAACAAGAACCTAACATGCGACAACTACTGATTTCATTAATTACATTGACCATATTATGCGGCTGTTCCGGTGGACGGGCACGCTACGTCATCGGCGTGTCACAGTGCTCGGAAGACATCTGGCGTGACAAACAGAATGCGGAACTGCTCATGGGTGCCTACTGTCATGAGGACGTTGAACTGCGCTTCGCTGCGGCCTACGACAGCGACGAGCGGCAGGTGCAGCAGATTGACAGTCTCGTCAGTACGGGCATCGACCTGCTCATCGTGGCTCCCAATCAGGTGGCAACCATCACACCGGCCATTGACCGTGCCTTCGACAAGGGCATTCCCGTCATCGTGTTCGAGCGTAAGACGAACTCCCAGAAATATACCGCTTTCATCAGTGCCGACAACTACGAGATGGGCCGACAGATGGGAGAATATGTGGCAACACAGCTGCACGGCAAAGGAAGAGTGCTGGAGGTCATGGGACTGAAAGGCTCGTCGCCTGCCATTGAGCGTGACAAAGGTTTCACCGATGCCCTGAAGAAATATGCAGGCATTGATTTCGATCAGGTTCCCGACACGGCAGCCGCGACTACAGGGCGACTGGACGGAAGAGAGTGCTTATAAGGCCGTAACTCAATGGCTGAAGGACAACCCCAATACCGCCATCGACTTTGTGTTCGGCCAGAACGACCGCATGGCGATGGGCGCCCGCAAAGCTCTTTCAACTCTAAACTATAAACTCTCAACTAAATACTGTGGTATTGACGGTCTGCCGGGTAAAGACGGTGGCATACGTCTGGTGCGCGACTCCATTCTGGATGCCTCCTATATCTACCCCACCCATGGTGACCGTCTGCTCCAGCTGGCCATTGACATACTGGACGGCAAGTCCTACCCCAAGGAAACCATGCTGATGTCGGCCATCGTGACGCGCGACAATGCCAACGTGCTGCTGATGCAGAGCGAGGAGACCATGCGTCAGACGGCTTACCTGAACCAGTTGGAACAGCAGGCCGACAAATACCTGCAGCAGCTGGACACCCAGCGTACCATCACCATACTGGCCTTTGGCTTCGTGATACTCCTCCTGATAGCCTTCGTCTTGCTATATCTCTATCACCTCGGCAAGGTAAAGCGGCAACAGGAGCACGTGGCAAGCACGTTGTGGAATATAGCCCCCCCCTCGTCCCCCGAGGGGGACACAAATGTGTCAGACGCAAAAAAAGCCTCCCTTCGGGGAGGTTTGGAGGGGGCTGAGTCCGAGCCCTCTGTTCCTGCCTTCATCAAACACTTCCGCGAGGCGGTTGAGGCACGGCTGGCGGACAGCGACATCAGCGTGGAAGACCTGGCTGCCGACATGAACATGAGCCGCGTACAGCTCTACCGCAAGGTAAAGGCCATTACGGGTTCCTCACCCGTTGAACTGTTGCGCACAGCGCGTCTGAAGCGTGGCTATCAGCTGTTGCTCACCACGGACAAGAGCGTGAGTGAGGTAGCCTATCAGGTAGGCTTCTCTGCTCCCAGCTATTTCACCAAGTGTTTCAAGGAAGAATACGGCATGTTGCCCGGCGAGGCCAGAAATTAAGAATTGTGAGTTGAGAATAGAGAAAAATCGTTCAATGTGTGCAAGAATTGTTACATTGAACGATTTTTTGAATCTAATGAAACATCTTTTTTATCCTTTAAGCATAGTATAGCGTACTTTTGCAGCAAAGATTTTTATTACTAACCCACAAAAAATGTAAAGCAATGAAACAAACGAAAAGAATCATTCTGAGTTTCCTCTCGATGCTGCTCTGTACGGTTATGTACGCGCAACAAGAGATCAGCGGCACCGTTCTTGACCCGACAGGTGAGACGGTCATTGGTGCTACAGTGACAGAGAAGGGTACCCAAAATGCCGTCATCACCGACATTGACGGTAACTTCAAAATCAAAGCTGCACCGGGTACGATACTTGTTATCAGCTACATCGGTTATCAAACGGCAGAAGTGCCTGCTGCACCAGGTATGCAAGTAACGCTGCAAGAAGACTCGCAGACATTGCAGGAAGTGGTGGTCACTGGTTATACCACCCAGCGCAAGGCTGATCTGACGGGTGCCATCTCGACAGTGAGCCCAACAGACTTGGCAAAGCAGAACGAAAACAACCCCATCAAGGCTATGCAGGGCCGCGTGCCGGGCATGAACATCTCGGCAGACGGTAATCCTTCGGGTGCTGCCAGCGTCCGTATCCGTGGTATCGGTACGTTGAACGACAACGATCCGCTCTACATTATTGATGGTGTGCCCACGAAGGCCGGCATGCACGAACTGAACGGCAACGACATCGAGTCGATTCAGGTGCTCAAGGATGCTGCCTCAGCAAGTATTTACGGTTCACGTGCTGCCAACGGTGTGATTATCATTACCACCAAGAAAGGTAAGGATGGCAAGATCAAGGTCAACTTCGATGCCAGCGTGGCAGCCTCGTTCTATACAAACAAGATTGAGACGATGAACGCCAGCGAATGGGGACGTGCCTTTTGGCAGGCTTCTGTCAACGACGGACTCAACCCGAACAACAACAATCTTGGTTACAACTTCAATTGGAGCTACGACCAGTACGGTCATCCCGTGCTGAACAGTCTTTCAATGAACATGTTCCTTGACGAGAATGCAACGGTACGCACTGGCGACACCGACTGGTTCAAAGAAATTACCCGCACGGGTATTGTGCAGCAGTACAACCTGTCAATAAGCAATGGTTCGGAGCACGGTCACTCGTTCTTCTCTGTTGGCTACTACGACAACAAGGGTACCATCAAGGAAAGCCAGTTCAACCGTCTGTCAGCTCGTGCCAATACCGAGTATAAGCTGTTTGACGGCTTGGTGAGCATTGGCGAGAACTTCACCATCAACCGCACAAGGGGAACAGATGCTCCTGGTGGCATATTGGAGAATGCACTGGAGTTTAACCCGAATTTCCCCATCTATGCTGAGAACGGTGAGTTTGCACAGGCACTCGGAGCTTATTCTGAGCGTGAGAATCCCCTGAGCCTCCTATTTAATAATAAGGATAACGAATACACACAGTGGCGTTCGTTCGGTGACATTCACCTGAGCATCACGCCTCTGAAGAACTTTACAATCCGTACCACTTTGGGTATGGACTACAGTCAGAAGGAACAGCGCTTCTTCACCTATCCGATAGCCAACGGTAAGGTAATGCGCACAGAATCGGCTGCTGAGAGCAAGCAAGAGCACTGGATGCGCTGGATGTGGAACGCCATTGCAACCTACAACCTGGAGATTGGCAAGCATCGTGCTGACGCCATGATTGGTATGGAGATCAACCGTCAGGACTACAAGTGGAGCAGTGCCAAACGTTATGAAATGAGCATTTTGAATACTGACTACATGTGGCCGTCTGCAGGATCAGGCCGTCAACTGGCAGAAGGCTCTGGCGACGGATTCTCGCTGGTGTCATTCTTCGGAAAGGCCAACTACACCTACGACAACCGCTATCTGGCCTCGTTCACTATTCGTCGTGACGGTTCAAGCCGCTTCGGTCAGAACAACCAATACGGTACATTCCCTTCAGTGAGTGCCGGTTGGAGAATCAGCGATGAGAAGTTCATGGAAGGTATCAACTGGCTGGACAATCTCAAGCTGCGTTACTCCTGGGGTCAGACAGGTAACCAGGAGATCTCGAATACAGCCCGCTACACACTTTACAAGGCCGTTGTTTCTACAGGCCTCTGGGGAAGCGGTCAGGCCGGTACTTCCTACGACATTGCCGGCAGCAATGGCGGTTATGCTCTCAATAACGGCTATGTTCGCACGCAACGTGGTAATGAAGACATCAAGTGGGAAACAACGACCCAGCATAACATCGGTGTTGACTTCGGTCTGCTGCGCAGCGAGATTTACGGTGGCTTTGACTGGTTCTACAAGCTGACCAGCGACATTCTGTTGCCGATGGAAGGCATCGGTGCCATGGGTGAAGGTGCCATGCAGTGGATTAATGCCGGTGAGATGAAGAACATCGGTTGGGAACTCTCTGTGGGCTATCGTCACAAGCTTCCCAATGGTCTGTCATGGGATATCAACGGAAACATCAGCCGATATACCAACGAGATAACCAAGTTGCCCGCTACGGTGGCAGCCAACGGTAAATTCGGTGGCAATGGTGTGAAGAGCGTCATCGGTCATCCCATGGGTGCACAGGTGGGCTACATTGCCGACGGTATCTTCAAGAATCAGGAAGAAATTGACAATCATGCCATTCAGGAAGGTGCTGGACTGGGTCGCATCCGCTACAAGGATCTTAATGGCGACGGTCTGATTACCGAGGCCGACCAGGACTGGATTTACAATCCCACACCGGACTTCACATGGGGTCTGAATGTTTATTTGGAGTACAAGAATTTCGACTTCACGATGTTCTGGCAAGGTGTTCAGGGTGTGGATGTTGATTGCCGCAGCTTTAAGTCGCAGACTGACTTCTGGGCAAACACGAACATCAACGTGCCATATCTGAACAAGGGTATCCGCGTGCTTGATGCATGGAGTCTCGCTAATCCTGACAGTGACATCCCGGCACTGACGACAACCGACTCGAACAACGAAGGTCGCCTGTCATCCTACTATATCGAAAACGGCTCCTATGTCAAGCTGCGTACCATCCAGTTGGGTTACAATGTTCCAAAGTCCTTCACCGACAAGTTGCACATGGACCGCATCCGTCTCTATGTCTCGGCTCAAAACCTGCTGACCATCAAGAGCAGCAAGTTCTCTGGTGTCGATCCTGAGAATCCAGGTTTCAACTATCCTATTCCTCTTAACATGACGTTTGGTCTGAATGTTTCTTTCTAATTGAAAACTGATAATTGAAAATACATAATTATGATTACCAAGATATATAAAACGGTATGCGTCCTCATCTGTGGAATAACATTCACAGCATGTTCCGACTTCCTGGAAGAGCAGGTGCCTCAGGCCACACTGACTCAGGACGAAGTCAAGAATGCCAAATATATTGACAACGTGATAATCTCTGCATATGCAGGTCTGTTGTCTATCGAAGACATGAATGCATCGTTCTCACTATGGAACTACGACACCCGCTCTGACGATGCCTATGTAGGCGGTGCCGATGCAAGCGACGGTGGTCCGTTCCACAATCTGGAGAAAGAAGTAGGTATCAACACTACCGACTGGCCATTCGCCTCTATCTGGGGTAAGTTGTATAACTATCTGTCGCGTGTGTCTCTTTCTTTGGACGTGCTGCAGACAGCTGACCAGGAGGACGCAAAGATTCAGCAGCGTACAGCAGAAATGAAGTTCCTGCGTGCCTACGGCCATTTCCAGTTGAAGCGCTTGTTCAAGAAGATTCCATTTGTCAACAAGCCCAACATGCAGGAGGAAGACTATAATAACCTTTCGAATACGGAATATACCAATGACGAGGGT
This sequence comes from uncultured Prevotella sp., assembly GCA_947169685.1. GTDB lineage: Bacteria > Bacteroidota > Bacteroidia > Bacteroidales > Bacteroidaceae > Prevotella. Next base: position 36,474 of record CAMVQS010000014.1, read on the forward strand.
TGGCAGCAGATTATCAACGATCTGGAAGAGGCTTACAATGTGCTGCCTGTAAAGCAGACTGAGAAAGGCCGTCCCACTAAGGCTGCCGCTGCTGCCTTCCTGGCCAAGGTCTATCTTTACAAGGCTTATCGTCAAGACGATGCTAACACGAACCAAGTGACGGGTATCAACGAGGACGACCTGAGGAAAGTCGTAACATATACTGACCCTGCCATCTATACGGCAGCAGGCTTCGGACTGGAGAACGACCTGCACAACCTGTTCCGTCCTGAGGAGCAGTACGAAAACGGCCAGGAAAGCATTTGGGCCATCCAGTACTCCAGAAACGACGGTACAGAATATGGCAACGTAAATTTCTCAAACCGTCTGATCGTACCTTGTATTCCGAAGGTTCACGACTCGGGTTGCGACTTCTACAAGCCTTCCCATAATCTGGTGAATGCATACCGCACAAACTCTGACGGTCTGCCCCTACTCGATGACTTTGCTGCTGTTGACTACACTGTAGGTTCCAACGAAACGGTTGATCCTCGTCTGTTCGTCACAGTTGGTGTACCAGGCACTCCCTATATGTTCAACACAAATTATATGATGAGCGAAAGCAATACATGGAGCCGCTCTGGTGGTGACTACGGCTACTTTGTTTCACTGAAGCAAAACGTTGACCCCGACCTCACTAACGTCTATCTCTTCAACTGCGACAACCAATGGGCTTCGTCGATGAACCGCGTGGTACTGCGCTATGCAGACGTGCTGCTGATGCGCGCAGAGGCTCAGGCACAGCTGAACAACACCGCGGAGGCCATCACACTGGTCAATCAGGTTCGAGCACGTGCTGCCGGTATGATGACAAACAGTGTCGTTGCAGGTTATCCCAACAAGTATGGCATACATTATGCCGTAGGAAAATATAATGGTTCTTACAACAAGGACGATGCCATGAAGATTATCAAGATGGAACGTCGTCTGGAGCTGGCTATGGAGTGTGAACGTTTCTTCGATCTCGTACGCTGGGGCGATGCCGCCACCGTCATCAACAAGTTCTATACCGTTGAGAGCGAGACCATGAACTTCCTGAAAGGCTCCATGTTTACTGCTAACAAAAACGAGTACCTGCCTATTCCTTACGAGCAGATTTCCGCCTCGAACGGTCACTACACGCAGAATTGCGGAAACTGGTAAGTTTTTAATTGATAATTGAAAATAGAAAATAGATAATTATGAAAACAAAGATATTAAACATCATAGGTTTTATCTGCATCGTCTGCGGTTTCACAGCATGTACAGACGAAGACCGTACGGGCAGCATTGATGTCAGTGGAGAGTGTCTGGTTCAGGAGTTCGTGCTCAACGGACAGTATCCTGCCACCATTAGTACTGAGAAGCGACTCATCAAGGTTAAGGTGCCTGTAAATTTCACGGAAAAGGAAAACATGGAGATTACGAGTCTCAGCATTTCCACTGGTGCAAAGAGCAACCTGAAAGTTGGTGAGCACATCAACCTTCTGGCTGACAAGACCCTGCATATCACCAATGGCGACCTCGAAATGGATTATCAGATTGCTGTACGCAACGATGAGGCCATCATGTCGCTCTTCCTGTTGGAAGGCGTAAAAGGTGCCATCAATCAGGCCGACAAGACCGTCACCGTCTCAGTGACTGCCAACAGCGGTATTGATTTGGCCAATGCAACCTTCGAGGTAGAGTGTAGCGAAGATGCAACATGCAGTCCCGCCAGCGGCACGAAGGGTAACTTCACGGAACCTTTCCAGATTACCCTGACAGACAATACTGCCACGAACACCTATACCGTCTATGCCGTCATGATTGACAAACCCAAGGCATTGTTCGTTGGCGAAGCTGAGAATATTGAAATGCTTAACGATGAGGAGAAAGCCGCAGCCAAGTGGCTCACCGGCAATATCACGGGTTCTGCCTATGCATCCTGGAGCGATGTAGCCAGTGGCAACGTTTCGCTCGACGAATGTAAGTTCATCTTCTTCCATCGCCATTGTCCTTCGTATGGCAACTACAACGGTTTCGCAGAGGCTGAGAAGGCTGCCATGTCTGCACTGGCTAAGATGAAGGAATGCTGGAAGCGTGGTGTGGGCTTCGTGCTTGGACGCTCAGCCGTCAACTACGCTATTGCTCTTGGTGCAATGCCAGCTGACGCCTATCCCAACAATGTGTGGGGCGGCGGTGGCGGCGAAGGCTCCGACCTGATGGGCGACGATCCTTGGCACTTCTTCGCCTACGACATCAATCACCCGCTGTGGCAAGGTCTGAAGACTTATCCTGGCGCTCCTGAGAATGCCATCTATACACTGGACAAGGACTATACCATCTGTAACACCACATCACAGTATGGATTCTGGGGCGAATACGAAGGCCGAGAGGGTGCTGTAGAAGCTAAGACCGGTGGACGTGCCCTGATTGGTGACAACAGCGTTTCTGGCTGGGAACTGAAGGCTGCTGACGGAGAATATGGCAGAGGCGGTGTCATCTGCTTCGGCTCCGGACTCTTCGACTGGAACTCACCGACGCCATACACTTCTAACTATCACGACAATATGGGCACCATCATGATGAATGCCTATCACTATCTGACAGGAGAGTAAAAATAGTTAATAGTTTAAAGTTAATAGATTAGAGTTATGAAAACAAAGATATTTAATATGATTAATCTCTGTGCCATCAGTCTTTTCTGTGCACTCTGTGTATCATGCGCAGATGATGAAATCACGGGCGATCCCGCCAAGGACTGGGCTGGAACTACCACGTTCTTTACTCCCACTGACGAGCCAGGTTTCTCAACCTACTATACGCCTGCTGTCGGACGCTGTGGCGACCCCATGCCGTTCTACGACCAAAAGGCTCAGGAGTTCAAGGTGCTCTATCTGCAGGAGTACACCAACAATATGTCCTACCGTTTCCACCCCATTTGGGGCGTCTCAACTACTGACGGATGCAACTACCAGTCGCTGGGCGAAATTCTTTCTGTAGGCGCTAATGACTACCAGCAGGATGCTGCCCTGGGTACAGGCTGCTGCTATTACAATGCGAAGGATGGTCTCTATTACATCTATTATACGGGCCACAACACCAACGCAAAATATACAGAGGCAGTCATGCGTGCTACGTCGTCCGACTTCAAGACTTGGACACGTGACGAGCTGTGGCAGCTTAATGGTCCCGACTTCGGATATTCCGGTGTGGATTTCCGTGACCCGCAGATCTTTGAAACTGAGGACGGACAGTACCACATGATTATCAGCACCCGTCCCGTTAATGGCGGTGATCCGAAGTTTGCCGAGTTCACTTCAAGCGACATGAAGAATTGGAACCATGTTGGGCAGTTCAATATGATCTGGGACCGCATGCTGGAATGTCCTGATATCTTCAAGATGGGCAACTACTGGTATCTGGTATATAGCGAGAGCTACAAAGCATCGTGGAGCCGCAAGGTGAAGTACATGATGGCTGAGTCATGGGAAGCACTAAAAGCCTGCTTCAATGACCCTGGTGCTAATTGGCCGAAGGACAGCAAGGAAGGCATCCTCGACAGCCGTGGTTTCTACGCCGGTAAGACGGCATCTAACGGTACAGACCGATACATCTGGGGCTGGTGTCCCTATCGTTCTGGTGCAGACATCCATGAGAAGAATATCAACGTAGGTGCAGGTGATGGCAATGAACCCAATTGGTCAGGCGCACTGGTTTGCCACAAGATTATCCAACACAGTGACGGTACACTTACTGTTGGAGAACTGCCGGCAATGGCAGCCAAGTACAACCAGTCTCAAAGTCTTAGCGTGATGGCCAGCAACGGTTATACGGGTGGTACACTCACTGGTGACAATGCCTATGTACTCTACAACCGCCTGGGTGCTCACAATCACATCTCGCTAACCGTCACCACCTCAAACAACTGGGATAAGTTCGGTATCTCATTGGTACGCGGCACTGATTCAAAGAAGTACTACACCATGGTCTTCAACCCAGAGAACGAGAACTGGCGCAAGGTAAACTTTGAACAGGAAGGTGAAGAAGGAAAGGGTTTCGTAGAGGGTATCGACAGCTACGGTTTCTCCCGTCCCAGTGACAATGTCTATAAGATTGACATCTACACCGACAATTCCGTCATGGTGATGTACGTCAATGATAATGTCTGCTACACCAACCGAATCTACGGCATCCAGAAGAACTGCTGGAGCATCAACAACTATGGAGGTTCGGTAACTGTCTCAGATGTGAAAGTCAGTCAGTACTAATAATACACGTAATTAATAAAAATCGTTCATTGTTAAACAGAAATGTTACAATGAACGATTTTTGTTTTCATATGAAACATGTTTTATAGTCCTTACCAGGATTCCTGACTACTTTTGCAACACCAAAACAAAACATATTTCTATAATTTTAAAACAAATGATTATGAAGAAAGTATTTTTACTCATGTGCCTGATGGCAACCACCACTATTGTTTCAGCCACTGATCTGTGGGAAGGTACCCACGCTGTGAACTGGGACAACACGCTGACTATCGAAGCCGCTAAATTCGCTGATGCACAGGTCGGCCAAAAAATAGTCATCGAGTTTACTAACGCTACAGGAGAAGTCATAGAACTTCATAGCAACGGAGGAATGCTGCCGGGTACACGCTATGAGCACCATCTTTATGCCGACCAAAGTTCAATGGAGGTATTCATCACCACAGGTATGCTTGCACGTCTAAAGGAATCGGGACTGGAAATCTGTGGTACAGGCTTTACAGTCACCAAGGCATGGTATGGTGATGGCAAGGATAATGTAGATGCTAACACTATATGGACCGGCTATTTCTGGATGGATGAGTGGAGCACCTTAGAGGTAGCAAAAACCTCGTTCGACGGCATCAACTGGAGCGACTACAAGGCCATCCGCTTCTATTCGGAGGCGAACCGTACTGACTATGTCATCAATGTACTCACAAAATGGGATGACGGTGGTAAGCTTGGCGACCAGAACACGATGACTATGACGAACGAGTATGCCGAACTCAATATTGAGAATATTGATATGGCTGCAAAACTGGCTGATGTAAATAGACTCATGGTTCAGTGCAACAAGGAAGGTGGTGATCCTTTCAACTTTACTGCCATCGTACTCGTAAAGAAAGAGACTACGGGAATCGAATCAATGTCAGAAGTCAGAAATCAAAGGCCTGATGCGTGGTACACTCTCAATGGGCACCAAATCCAAGGGCAACCAACAAAGACCGGACTCTATATAGTAAATGGAAAAAAGATAATAGTTAGATAATGATTTAGTAATAGTAGTAATTTTAGGTTTCAGTTAAAAGATTGTTTTTAGGTGTCCGCTCAAGGCCGTGATTAAGCGAGAGCAGAGCGATGCTTGCATCAGCTCTGCCGAGCGGGAGCGGTCTCGGATATAATTCAAGGCCGTGATGGTCTTGGGCGGATTGTTTGTTCCTAAATAATCACAAAAGGAGTCGCCCGTGCGGTCATGAAGCCGATGGAAGTCGGCAAGCAGATGGCTGGCCTGTTCGTCTGTGAGCTTGATGACTGGATCCTGGTTCAACGAGATGCTGCCACCGATGCTGTAGTTGTTCGATGGCAGCAGGTTCTCTCAGCTCCTTATTGGCTCTGTCCTCCAAATCCACCTCAATAATATGGCTTTCGTCCACCCCTTCTATAAGCAGGTGATTGTGAAACAAGGTCTTTAGCAAGTATGACTTCCCGCACCTGCGTGGTCCGGTTCGTGCTTTCAAAGCACAAAGATACGAATAATTACTCAATATGCAACACTTTAAGGCTAAAAAAGTGTCACATGTGCCAACTTTTCAGTCTAAAAATACCTTTTTTCCTGCTTATTCCCATACTCTCGCCAGCCGTGCAGAGCAAGTTCGCGCAGTTTTACTGTGCAAAATTACACATTATTTTATATATAAATGGACGATTTAGGCAAAAGGTGAAAATTATAACGCTTTTTGTGAAACCATAGTATGGAAAAATCATCGTAACTTTGCACCGTGACTCAGAATTACAAACTACAAACGAATATGAATATCAAAAGTATCATCACAGCCGCAGTGGCACTGCTCGCATCAACGGCATGCAGCGGCGGCGCTAAACAAGAGAAAGTTATGACAGAGAAAGGAAAGATTTTGGTAGTGTTCTTCTCGCATGCAGGAGACAACTACGCAGTAGGAAACATTGAAGTGGGCAACACGAAGATTGTGGCCGACTACATCAGTGAACTGACGGGTGCGGAGCAGTTTGAAATCGTTACTCACAAGTACGACGGAATGGCTTACGACCCGCTGATTAAGCTGGCGAAGGAAGAAGCCAACAACGGTGAACTGCCGGAGTATGAGGGTGACGTTGACTTAAGCCAGTACGACATTGTGTTCATTGGCGGGCCTGTATGGTGGGGCACTTATCCGCAGGTTATGTTCACCTTCTTCAAGAAGCATGCCGACGACCTGAAGGGCAAGACCGTCATTCCGTTCACTACTCACGAGGGGTCTGGTCTGGCCAGTTGTGCAGATGACGTGGAGGAAGCCTTCCCCGGAGCCAACGTTACAAAGGGCTTCAGCATTTATGGTCACGAGGTACGCACGGAAAAGGCGAAAGTGGAAAAGTGGCTGAAGGGACTGGGTTATTAATTATCACAAGGTTTCTTAGGCGGGTGAAGGTGACAGAACGTTGCACTCTTGCCCGCTTTTTGCATCTTTAACGGGGAAAACGGAGAATAATTAAGACCGAAGCCTACTGTTATCTCAGTCGCTATGGCGCACTGGCCCTCTGCGACAAGCATTACGGCATCAT
>CAMVQS010000015.1 GCA_947169685.1 uncultured Prevotella sp.
GCCGGAAGCCGTCCGTCAACAGGTGGAAGAGGTGACGCTGGACTTCTCTGACAGCCCGCCTATCATGCACTTGCCGCCGGAGAACGAGCCGGAATGTGTCTGTATGAACACCCCGTCGTCGGACAGGTATTCGGTGTAGACCTCCATCGAGTAGCTGCGGTAGACCCGCGTGGTGCTGCTTCTGCCGTTGGCTGCAGTCAGCTCGGCGGCGTAGCCGTAGTCGGCCCAGATAGCCTGTAGTGCCGACGAGATGTCGAACGTGATTTCCGTCTGACCACCCGTATCGGCGTGGAAGTTGCCCACCACCTTGTCACCGTACACTACATTCACCTGAACGACGGTGAACGGGCTGGGGTTGATACTCGGCCACGCCAGCCCAGATACACGGATGATGACCGGCGAGTCGGCGAAGTAGGAGTCCTTGTTGAACTGGCCTTCTATAATGACGATGTTTGCCATAAAATGCTGCTTTTTGCACGAAGATAGCCACATCGCCGCACATAATCAAGGGCGAATAGGTATTTCTTCCTGCAATCTTTTGGCAATTCACACGTTTTTTGTACCTTTGCAAACGAAATGCTACAACGAAAAATTAATACACAAACAAAACTTTCCGCAAGACGTCTGATAAAGATGACGCTTGCATGCCTGATGGCAGTGTGCCTCGCCGCCTGCGGCGGTGATGACGAACCGACAGTCGATGAACTGCTGTCAGATAAGACCACGCCTGTCACCTTCGAGCTTCCGCAGGGCGATTACTATATGTTCGACTATTCCGGTAGCCGGTATGTAGGCTCTGACACGATACATGTAGACCGTTCCTGTAAGTTTGAGGCAGAGCTTAGGCAGGGAAAACATCATATAATTTGGATTAGTCTTGGGAACGAAGATAAGCAGTTCTATTTACAGTTGAATTGGGTGGATAACTCCATGGATGGCAGCCCGGTTTTTGACACTTTAACACGCAAAATTCTACATGCGGGGAACAACCGAAGTCTTGGTTATGGCATGACAGATATAGAAGTATCGCCATATTTGCTCCCAATACAAAAGGTGGAATTTGAAAAAATCACAGCATGTTTGAAGATAGAAGCAACTGACAAATTGCCTTACGAGCCTTACTTCGATGGCAACTACTCGTTTAAAGCTCTTCCTGGTTTTAGGAAAGAATTATATTACGAGGCTTATTTTTTTGGAATAGGCATGTTTACAGATTTTTACCTTGTAACCCTTTCTACCGACAATGGGAGTTATATCATTGACAGTGAGAGTAGAGATATAATAGTCGGGACAGGAGCATTCTATTTCAATGAAAGCCCAAAATGCTACTATGATTATGATGCACAGTCGCCTATAGTAATGACGCTTTGTCCTAAAGACGGCTTGAACGACATCCAGCTGGTGGCAGAAATAAAAGAGCAAAGCGGTAAGGCTGTGCCGACCACTATGCTCCCAAAGTTCTCTTTGCGCCGTGGCTATACTACCAGACTTAGCGGGCCACTCTTTTCTGGCTCCACCGCCGACTGGACTGTTACGATGGAACCATACTGAGAATAGGCATCAGATATACATAATCTCCATCACTATATTCCCTAATCCCGTCTGGTTGCTCACGCTATACTGCATCTTGCGGATGAAGCCCGTCACGTCGCCTACAGTGACGCGCTTCGTCTTGTCGATAGCCAGCAATTGCGCCAGCGTCATGCGTACCGTCCGCTTAACGATGCGTGCGTTACGAATCCAGTAGGAATACTCCTTGTAGAACTGATCGGCGAGGCCACGGCCACACAGGTTGGAGTTGGTGATGGGCAGGTAGCGTCCACTGGTATCTGTTGTAGGACTTCCGGACGTATCCGTATTACTACCATCAATAACTACTGTTCCTGCAGATTCCCCGCCCTCAGCATAGTATATTGCCTGAAGGTTATGCAAAAGCACGGCCCTTTTTTTCTCAGCCCATAGGCAATTCCGTTTTTAGGTTCGACAATTATTGAAAGACACTATTCTCAGCAATTACCTGCTGGGCAGGGATATGCTGGATATTATTGTTTTTGTCACAGACGACAACGCTCTCACCTCGCAATGCCTTCTCTTGAAGCATGCGCTTTTCGGCCAACAAGAGGCCATTGTCAATTTTCTTGGAGAGTTCCTTATACTCTTTATCTGACATATTCCTTTATTGTTTTATATAGTTCTTCATTGAATACATCAACACCTTTCATTTTACTACCACTTGCAATCTTGATGCGTGGTTGCGCAGAATTATCGTATATGCCCCAGTAATCTACCTCTGGTATAAACAGATGGAACAGGTTGTTGATGCCTGCTTCGTATCTACGTCTAATAATATATTCAGGTATGTTATGCCCACCATGCTGGACTCTCTCCGCAACACGTTGAATAGCAAGTTCTGGAGTTCTCAGCCAGAAGAAAACGATGTTCACATGATAACCCTTTGCCTGAGCACGGCGAACAAGATTCAGATACGACTTTGTAGCAAGCGTAGTCTCTATAGAAAATGTTTCCTCCCGACTGAGCAGCTCTTCGATGCGACTGAGCATCAGCCGACCTGCCTCAATTGCCATACCCTCCGGATTAAACGGGGAGAGTCCACGGGCAATCTCGTCAGCATTCACAAACTCCCTGCAATCAAGGATTTCAGGAAGTACCGTGTATGATACTGTTGTCTTACCAGCACCATTACAACCACTGATGATATAGAGATTCTTACTCATTCTCGCAGGCAAAGATAAAAAGAATAATTGATATTTGCAAGAAACGGGCGTACTTTTTGTTTCTGTGCGCCAGTTCACTAAGGGAAAAAAGACCATCAATTACGGGAATCGGTTCTTTTTAGTTGTTCTTCTTGTAACTCTGTACTGCCCAGACGGCCATGAGGGTGGAGATGCCTATGAGGGCGAGCACTTGATGGACGATACTGTAGAAGTCGCCACCACGAACGAAGACGGTGCGGATGGCATCGGCGAAGTAGTGCATGGGGTTGACGTAGGTGGTGAGGTAGGCCCAGTGGGGCATGGAGCGGACGGGGGTGAAAAGGCCCGAGAGCAACATCAGGCACACTACGAAGAACCACATCACCAGCATGGCCTGTTGCATAGTGTCGCTGTAGTTGGAAACGATAAGGCCGAAACTGCTAAAAAACAACGCTAAAAGGATGGCTAACAGATAGACAAGCCAGAGCGGGCCCTGACAGGTGATGCCATAGACGAGCCACGAGAGCACGAGACAGAGGGTAAGCACCACCAGCCCGATGAGCCAATAAGGAATGAGCTTGGCAAAGATGAACGACCACTTCGAGACGGGCGTGACGTTGATCTGCTCAATGGTACCCTTCTCCTTTTCGCCCACAATGTTGAGCGCAGGCAGGAAACCGCATAGCATCATCATCAGAATGCCCATCAAGGCGGGAATCATAAAGACTTTATAGTCTTGGTGCTTGTTGTACAAAGTTAGAGGTGAGAGGTCAGAGGTTAGAAGTGAGAGATTACTACTTACTATCTGACTCAGATACGCCGAGCCTATCGAACCCTTGGTGCCATTGACGGCATTGGCAGCGATGAGATACTGGCCATCGCGGATTTCGAGGATGATATCGGCCTGCGAGGTCTCAATATCTTTCATGGCTTCTTGGTAGGTCGCCTTCTGGCCATTGAAGATAAAGTAGTTGGAGGCCTCTATCTGGTGGACGAGTTGCTGCGACTGCGTGGTACGATCCATATCCACCACATCCACGCGGATATTCTTCACCTCCTGATTCATTACCCACGGCATGACACACATTACCATGATGGGGAAGATGAAGATGATTTTCGGCATGAACGAGTTGCGCCGGATTTGCAGGAACTCCTTTTGGATGAGATACTTTATCATAGTCTTGTCTTGAACTTCTTAAGTGAAACAACAAGCAACAGGGCGGTCATGCCGATAAGGACTGCCACCTCGTGCCATACTTCCTGAATGCCTACGCCCATAATCATCAGTTTGCGCATGGCCTGGATGTAGTAGCGGGGCGGGATGATGGCCGAAATCCATTGCAGCACGGTAGGCATCGACTCCACAGGAAACAGCATACCGGAGAGCATCACGGTGGGCAGCAACAGCACCATCGCCGACACGAGCAGGGCCACGAACTGCGTCTGGGCGATGTTCGATATGAGCAGCCCTAACGAGAGCGCTAACAGGATATAGATGAGTGATACCACGAAAATCCATCCCAATGAGCCCTGCAACGGTACATCGAGCACGGTAGCCGACATGAGCAGGATGACGGCAAGAATCAGCAATGCCAACAACAGGTAGGGAACCACCTTGGCTACAATAATCATCAGCGGACGGACAGGCGACACCAAGAGCACCTCCATCGTGCCGCGTTCTTTTTCGCGCACAATACTGACGGAGGTCATCATTGCACAAATCAACAGCAACAGCATACCCATGATGGCAGGTACGAAGTTGTAGGCGGATTTCATCCTTGGATTGTATAACAATTGAGAATTGAGAATTGAAAATTGAGAATTAACTGGCGCAATGGTTTGTTGAGCATAGAGTGTCCATTGCTGGGCCATGTTGGGGTCGGAACCATCGACGATAAACTGCACACCTGAATGCTTCGACGCATAGTCCTGTCCAAACACCACGGCAAGGTCGGCCTTCTGGCTGCGTATCAGCCGTTCTGCCTCTTTCGGTGTGGGTACAGTCGTCGTTATCGTAAAATATTCCGATGCGGCAAGGCGGTCGATGGCCTGCTGCGTCGCATGGTCCATCTGCGAGGTCACCACTACCGTGCGCACGTTCTTTACATCGTTGGTGATGGCAAAGCCGAAGAGGAGCATCAGCACGATGGGCATCCCAAAGAGTATCAGCATCGTACGCTTGTCGCGCAGGATGTGACGTGCCTCCTTGATAACGAATGATAAAAACTGCTTCATACCTTAATCTCCTCTTTTTGCCTCGCGAGCCAAATACGTAAACACATGATCCATATCGGGCTGTCCGAGCTTACGTTTCAGTTCCTCAGGCGTACCCATCGCGCTGATCTTGCCATCGACCATGATTGAGATACGGTCGCAATACTCGGCTTCGTCCATATAGTGGGTCGTCACGAAAACGGTGATGCCACGGTGGGCTGCGTCGTAGATGAGTGCCCAGAACTGTCGGCGCGTGGCAGGATCTACGCCGCCCGTCGGTTCGTCAAGAAACACGATGGCGGGTTCGTGGAAGATAGAGACGGAGAAGGCCAGTTTCTGTTTCCAACCAAGGGGTAGCGAGCCCACGAGGTCATTCTTATGCTCCTCAAACTTCAGTTGGCGCAGCAACTCGTCCGTCTTCACCTTTATCTCCTCACTTTTCATCCCATAGATGCCACCGAACAGTCGGATATTCTCCGCTACGGTCAGGTCTTCATAGAGCGAAAACTTCTGACTCATGTAACCGATGTGCTTCTTGATCTGTTCGTGCTCCGTGCGAATGTCGAAGCCTGCCACGGTGCCAGCGCCGCTGGTGGGCTGGTTCAGTCCTGTCAGCATGTGCATGGCGGTGGTCTTGCCCGCTCCGTTGGCCCCAAGGAAACCGAAGATCTCTCCTCGCTTCACCGTAAACGAGATGTCATCGACGGCATGGAAGTCGCCAAAGGCTTTGACCAAATGTGATACTTCAATCACATTTTCACTTGCGCTCGGCTCTGCCGCTTTGCTCGGCAAAGAATCTTGACCCCTGAACCTTGAACCATCTTCAATCCCCGCTGGATTGAAGATATCAGCGAAGCGATTGAGTATTATCTCCGGCTTGTCGATTCCCATCACCTTACCCTCGCTCAAGAACGTCACGCGCTCACAACAGCGCACCTCGTCGAGATAGGGCGTAGAGGCAACGATGGTGATTCCCCTTTCCTTCAACATCGAGAGCATCGCCCAGAACTCCTTGCGGCTCACGGGATCAACACCCGTCGTTGGCTCGTCGAGGAAGAGCACACTGGGCTGATGCACCAACGCACAGCTTAGTGCCAGCTTCTGCTTCATACCACCAGAGAGGGCTCCTGCCTTACGGTCGGCGAACCGCTCTATCTGTTGATAGATAGCCTTGATGCTGTCATAGCCTTCATCGACTGTCGTGCCAAACAGCGTGGCGAAGAACTCTAAGTTCTCCCGCACCGTCAGGTCCTGATACAGCGAGAACCGTCCGGGCATATAGCCCACCCGCCGGCGAATGTCCTTCATTCCTCGCACCACATCGAAGCCATCCACCGTCGCCGTACCCTCATCTGCCAACAGCAGCGTACACAATATGCGATACATCGACGTCTTCCCCGCTCCGTCAGGGCCTATCAGTCCGAAGACTTCGCCCTTCTCAACGGAGAACGACACGTCCTGCAAAGCCATAACCCTACCGTACGACTTCGATATATGCTGAACGTCGAGACTAATCATAATTCTCAATTATCAATTCTCAATTGAATTTGACCTCGCCGTACATTCCGATTTTGACGTATCCGTCATTCTTAATCGCCACCTTCAGAGCATAGACGAGGTCTGCCCGTTCATCGTCGGTCAGAATGGTCTTGGGGGTGAACTCTGAACGGGAGGAAATCCAGCTGACGGTGCCCTGGTACTCCTTGCGCTGTCCATCGCCATAGTCGGCAAAGACCTTGACCTGCTGACCTACCTTGATGTCCTTCAGCTGTGCGGAAGTGACGTAGGCGCGGATGAAAATCTGCTCTGTATCGGCCATCTTGAAGAGGGGCTTGCCTATGACTACGAACTCGCCACGTTCGACGTATTTCTCCAGTACGATGCCTTTAATAGGGGTGGTGATATGGCACTTCTGAAGTTGATCCATTAGTTGACTAACCTGCACATCGACAGTTGAGAGTTGAGAGTTGAGGGTGGAGAGTTGGGTGCTGAGCGAAGAAATCTGCGCATCGAGCTGTTTCTGTAGTACTTGCACCTGATTGGTAGCGTCGTCGAGCATCTTACTGGGGGCGGCACCGTCGGCCACCAGTTCACGATAGCGTTGCTGGTCTTGACGGGCCTTAGCCAACTGCTGACGCGTGGCTGCTATCTGCGTCTCCATATCGGGTTTCTGGCTCTGATAGACCGCCTTTGTGGCCCCCGCCTGCTGAATCTTCAGCCAAATCTGGGTGGTGTCGATGAGTCCTACTTCCTTGCCAAGAGCCACCTCGTCGCCCTCGTTGACATCGAACATCACCAGCGCACCACTTTGCTCGGCTGCCACCGTCACCTCTGTTGCCTCGAAGGTTCCCGTAGCGTCGTACTCCTTCTCATTGTTTTCGCAGCTTGCCAGCAATACCAGCCCTGCCGCCATTATCATCAGTTTCTTCATATCTCGTTATTGATTCGTTGTATATTTCAGATCATATATCTCTTTCAGCATCTCAATCTCATGCACTCGTTGCTGTAATTTAGCCGCATTCTCGTTAGTAATCTCTTTCAAAAGGTCGTTCACATCGATGATGCCGTGCGAGAGTTTCGACTCCGCTGCCTTACGGATGCTGCTGCGCAGCAAGATTATCTCCTCATCGTCAGCCATCAGTTTCCTGTATCGTTCGATGTTCTCATTCTGCTGAATCTGCTCCATATTATTATTAAAGAGGAACGCGTCACGCTGAACGTTGAACATGGAGCGTTGAATATTCAGTTTTGCCCTGTCGTTCTTGCGGGTGTATAGTGCTCCGATGTTCCACGTCAGCCGTGCACCAATCATGCCGTTGAGCGACCACTTATGATGTAGCATGTCCTCGAACATGTTATAGCCTGGGTAGCCGTAGAACCCTTGTGCAAACACACCCAGCTTTGGCATCAGGGCAGCATCGAGCGCCTTCTCCTGGGCATCAGCAAGGCGCAGTTGAGCGTCGATGGCCCGCAGCTCGGGACGCTGTCCCGTTTGCTGCTGTGGCACAGCAGCAGACAGAAACGGCTTCGCAGCCGCTTTCACCTCAATTCCGCAAAACGCCGATAGCATTCTGACGAGTGCCTGTCGTTGTGCCAGAAGACTCGTAGCTTGCTGCACCACGTTCAGCCGTTCTGCCTTTACGTTCTGATAGTCGCTCTCTGCTGCCGTACCGTTCTTCATCATCGAGGCCAGTTTCTTTTCGTTCTGTCCCAACAGTTCCTGCAGGTCTTTGTTGAGTTGTATCTGCTCGTCAATCAGCAACAGCGCAAAGTACATCTCATTTACGCGCTTGCGTACATTATACATTGTTATATCGTTCTGTGCACGCTGCACCTCGCCTTGCTGTCGGGCAATCTCTGCATTACGTTTGATGGTTCCCCCATCAAAAATCGTCTGCTGCACATCGATACCTATGCGGTACTGGTCTTTCTTCAGTCCTTTGAGATCGATGCCCATACCCGTCATCAGCGTCTTCATCTGGTCGGGCCACGCCGTTACGTCACTTTGATAAGTCGCCTGTGCCGATGCCGACACCTGCGGCAACCATCCCTTCTGGATGTTCGCCACCGTCAGTTCCGTCGTTTGCTCTATCAGCCCGTACTGCCGTATCAGCGGATAGTTGCGCTCTGCTGCCTGCTGGCATTCCTCCAGCGTCTGCGCTACGCTAAATGACAAATGACAAATGATAAATGATAAACCTATCAGTACTCTCTTCATCGCTATACAAATTTTTTGCAAATATACAGGCTTTTTGCCAGATAATCGTTATCCATCGTCAGTAAGAAATGTTCTTTTTGTACGATTTCGATAAAAAAGGGACGATAATCCAACTATTTTTGTTATCTTTGCAGCAGATTAAACAGCAACGACTATGGACAAGACGCCAAAACTGATGAACTACTCGCGGATGAAGGACTTGCTGACCCCTCATAACTCAGAGATGCGCGAGAATTCCTATATCAGCCATGAGCTGGGAATGGTCTATGGCGACCCCAGCGCGTTCCTGATGGTGCTCGCGCAGAGCCAGCCGCCTTTCAGCATTGATGACTATCGCTTGGGGATATTCGTCGATGGCGAGGTACGTATCAACATCAATCTTGTAGAGCGTCACATCACTCCCGGCACACTGGTGTTCCTCGGTCCTGGCACCATTATCAGTCCCATCAGCTTCAGTGGCCAAATTGAAGTCTATGCCATGGGCCTTTTCGCCGACTTCCCCATGTCCTTTGCCTCAGGGCAGATGCCATCAGCCTTTAACGGGCAGATACGCGACTTCCAAATCAAGGCCAACGAAAGCGATATCGCCACCGCCCGCCACATCATCGACACCATTTGGCACGTGGTTCATCAGACCGACTATAACCGTCAGACCGTCAGTAGCCTTGTTGCTGCCATCATGTACCATTATGACGGTGTTTATCGCCAGCACATCGACCTGATGAAGGCATCGCAGAGTCGCGAACAGACCATCTTCGACCGCTTTATCCAGCTCGTCAATCAGCACTATGCCGACCAACACCAGATCAGTTACTATGCCAGACGCCTCTGCCTCACCGAGCGCTATCTCGGCACCGTCATCCGTCAGGCCAGTGGTGTCACCGCCAAGGAGTGGATTGACCGTGCCCTCGTTACCCGCATTAAAGTGGAACTTATGCACACCGACAAACCCGTCGCCCGAATTGCTGACGACCTCAACTTCCCCAATCCCTCCTTTTTCAGCAAATACTTCAAGCGTATTGTTGGCGTAACCCCAGGAGAATATCGCGTGGGATAGGCCAATCCGCTCAGAGATGTGCCGTTTCTCTGGGAGAAACTGGCGGGGAAAGTGGGAGAAAGGTACGGAGAAACGGGGAGAGACTGCCGACCTCTCGGGAATTCAGCGGCCGATGTTGAAACAAACACCGCCCGATGTTCGTTTCAACATCGGGCGGTGTTCATTCAAACAGCGGGCGCTGTAAACCTATTTTTCTGTGGTCTGTTTTTTCGCGGCAGACATGTAAAAGACTTTGTTGCCGAATTTATGCTTTGTCAGCTGCGGGTTTTCGCCTTCACACAGCTTGTTCAGGTACATTCTCGCTGTATTGTATTTCATGCCAGCCTTTACTGCAAAAAGCTCAATGCCGAACGAATTGCGCTCTTGGAAGAGCTCCTTCAGCACCTCTTCTATTCTGCCCGTCTTGCGTAGCTCGTGCATGGGCTTTCGTTCAACGACCGACTTCTTCTCGCGGAAACCTGTTTGCAGGTACTTCTGCAATTCCTGAATAAAGAGTTTAGAGGGTATAAACTCGATGGTGCCGAGACCCACGTTCTCACTCTTTATCTGTTTGGGGTCGGTGAAATCGCCCGAAAGTTTCAGCTTGGGGGCAAACGAGCCGATGGGTGTTTCCACACGAGAGCCGTCGTGCATCAGCCATGATGCCACGTCGAGGAAAGCCGTGAAGAGCCGGTTCATCTCGCCCATGGGCATTCCACGATACTTATGGCAGAAATCATCAACGCCCCGTATGTTGTATTTAAATCCGATGGCTGGTCTTGCGAACAGCAGCGGCTTGCCATCCTCGCCCGTTGTGGGGCGTGGGTAGAACTCTACGAGCATTCCGTCCTTCTTGCGTGGCATAGCTGTTTCTCCTTTTCTCTTTTATACTGCAAAGATACAAAATCTTTATCGAAAATGCAAGCTTCCAAGCATATTTTTTTGCTTTTTCTTGCTTAATAATGTTTTTATGATTATCTTTGTAAATCAAAACAAAACATCATGGATGTACAGATAGAGCAATCGTGGAAGGAAAAGCTGCAAGAGGAGTTCGGGAAGCCGTACTTCGAGAAGCTGACGCAGACGGTCAGGCAGGAGTACCAACAAACGACGTGCTACCCACCAGGCCGCCTGATATTCAATGCCTTTAACCTTTGTCCGTTCGACAAGGTGAAGGTGGTTATCATCGGACAGGACCCCTACCACGAGCCGGGACAGGCCCACGGACTGAGCTTCTCGGTGCAGGACGGGGTACAGTTTCCGCCCTCGCTGCAAAACATCTTCAAGGAGATCGAGGCCGACCTCGGCACTCCCGTGCCAACGACGGGCAACCTGACCCGTTGGGCGGAACAGGGTGTGCTGCTGCTCAACGCTACGCTGACCGTTCGTGCCCACATGGCCAACAGCCACGCCACGCTGGGCTGGCAGTACTTTACTGATGCCGCCATCCAGGCGCTGGCCGCCAAGCGTGAGCATCTGGTCTATATGCTGTGGGGCGGCTACGCACGTGGCAAGTCTTATATGATTGACCGTCAAAAGAACCTCGTGCTGGAGTCCGTGCACCCGTCGCCTCTCTCAGCCAACCGTGGAGGCTGGTTCGGCCTGCATCAGTTCTCCCGTTGTAATACGTATCTTCAGGAAAATGGCATAGAACCGATAAAATGGTAAACAGGATTCCCCCCATCCTTGAGGTCGGCGGCGTGCTGATTTCCTCTGATATCCTCACGGAGTATTTCTGCTGTGACTACGAGAAATGCAAGGGCATCTGCTGCGTAGAAGGTGATGCCGGCGCACCTGTCACACTCGACGAGGTGGCAGGCATCGAAGATGCACTCGATACCGTATGGCCGGAACTTTCGGCGTCGGCACAGAGCGTTATCGACAAACAGGGCGTTGCCTATACCGATAAAGACGGTGACCTGGTGACGAGCATCGTGAGGGGAAAGGACTGTGTGTTTACCTGTTATGACGGTGATAGTTGTCTCTGCGCTTTGGAGAAAGCCTACCGCAACGGTAAGACACGCTTCTGTAAACCCATCAGCTGTGCGCTCTATCCCATCCGCGAGAAACGCTTTAAGGGTGGCCTTGTCGGATTGAACTATCACCGTTGGGACGTCTGCAAGGAGGCCCGCGAAAAAGGGAAGGCACTTAACCTTCCCGTCTATCAGTTCCTGAAGGAACCGCTGATTCGTCGCTTCGGTGAAGCGTGGTATCAGGAGTTGTGTGAGGTAGCTTCACTTCTTACCGATACTGATGGCCTCCACACGGGTGATGTTGGAGCGTGAGCGACCTGCCGGTAGTGTGATGCGTGCTATGCCGGCCATGTTGGTGGTGAAACGTCGGCAGGCTTGGTCGTCAGAACCACCCTTACAGATATAACGCAGGCCATTCACCTCCATCACTTCTCCCTTCTTCATACCTCTCATGGTGACGCGTACCCAGCCCTCGACAGGCTGTCCGAAGTCATAGACCAGTGTGCGTCCCACCTGGCTGACCTTGGCTCTTCTCAAGACACGCTGCATCTGGACCCCAGTAGTAGCGTGATGTCCAAAGGTGATGACAGCAGGTTGCAGGTCGGTGGCGACTGATGCCGTTTTCCATTGGAAGAACATGAACTGCTCGTCCTGCCAGTCATAGTTCTTCCAGTCTTTAACATAGCGGGTAGCGTCTATCTCCTCATTCCCGTCAGGCAATGTGCGAGCATTGGCACCACGACAACGCCACTCCGTGTCACACCCCTGATAGAAGGTGCCGCCGCTCTGCCACTGGCCAGACAGGGTGCTGTAGAGCTGGCGATGGGTGTAATGGACGGGCGAATACCAGATGGCAATGGTATTGGTGCCTGTGTTGAGGTAGTTCTCGATGTTATAGTCGTGAATGGCAATGGCTCCCCTGGGGTTGTCCGAGAAAAGGTCGCTGGAAATATTGTAGCCGTTGACATAGACGATGTAACGGCCCTCGCTGGCAACACTAAGGACGGCCTTGGCAGCTGGCTCGTTCATGTGAAAGCTCCGTTTGAACCACACCTGCTGTGTCTCCTCGGTATGCGAACTGTAGAACCAGCGCATGCCGAACTCCTGTGCGTTTAGGGGTAAAAGGGAAAAAAGGCAAAAAGGTAAAAGGACCAGGTATCTTTTCATCGTATGTCCTCCCTTTCTCCGGCTTTCAACTTCAGCGTCCGCTGCCGGCCATTATATAATAAGGTAACGGTACCTGTCTTTTTGGCTTTGATAGTGGCATGAGTGACCTGTCCGTCCTTCCATTCGAAGCTCAGTTCGTAGCCGCCACGGGCGCACAGGCCGCTGACACTGCCGTCTTTCCATGCTGCAGGCAGGGCGGGCAACAGTTCTATCTCGTTGTTTGCACTGCTTTGGATAAGCATCTCGCAGACACCTGCCGTACCACCGAAGTTGCCGTCTATCTGGAAAGGTGGGTGAGCGTCGAACAGGTTGGGATAGGTGCCGCCGCCATGACTATAGTCTGGCGTCCTGTCTTGCTCAGGTGCTACGGCAGTCAGCAGCTTACGGTAAATCTGGTACGCCTTCTCACCGTTCTTGAGTCGTGCCCACAGATTGATGCGCCAACCTGTGCTCCAGCCCGTTGTCTCGTCGCCCTTCTGAATAAGCGTCTGGCGGGCAGCCTCTTGCAGTTCGGGCTGCGTCAGGTGATTTCCTGGATATAACCCAATGAGGTGGCTTTGGTGGCGGTGGTGCGGGTCACGGTCCTGCCAGTCGTAGTACCACTCGTTCAGATCACCATCTTTACCGATGGTATAAGGATGCAAGCGTTTCAGCACTTTTCTGTACGTGGAGATTTTATCACTACAAACGGAACCTGCAGCGCAGACGTTCGTCAGCAGCTCTCGGATGATGGCAAGGTCGGCCGTGCCACCGTAGCAGCTAACGCCATGATAGCCCTCAGACGTGATGTATTCGTTCTCTGGTGACGTGGAGGGAGCTGTAATAAGTTCACCTTTTTGCTTGGGATTTTCAATGAGCCAATCAAGGCAGAAGTCGGCAGTACCCTTCATCAAGGGATAAACCGTTGACTGCAAATAATCCTTGTCCTGCGTGAACAGATAACGGTCCCACAGCGTGTTCACGAGCCATGCTCCACCCATGTTCCAGCATGCCCACATCGGGCTTTCGTTCTTCTCGCCCACAGGGTTCGTCATGGCCCAGATGTCACTATTGTGGCTGGAACACCAACCCTGGTCGATACCATAGTAGTTGTGAGCGGTATATTGACCGTTCTCGGCCAGCGCAAGGATGAAGTCGTCCAGCGGTTCTGCCATCTCTGCCAGATTGGCCACAAAGGCAGGCCAGTAGTTTTCTTCCAGGTTGATGTTGACGGTGTAGTTGCCGCGCCAGGGTGACCACAGGTGGGGTGTCCACAGTCCCTGCAGGTTAGCGGGTACTCCCTTGGTGCGCGAGCAGCTGATAAGCAGGTAACGTCCGTATTGGAAATAGAGCGTTTCAATGAAGGAATGTCCCTGTCTCAGCAACTGGTCGGTAGGGATCTTCCTGATATCATCGTATGACGTCGTGCCTAAGCTCAGCTTCACCCTGTCGTAGAACTGCTGATAGTCCTTGACGTGGCGGCCCTTGACATCATTATAGGTCACGTTCACCGTATGCCAGATGTCGTCGGCGGCATTCTCCAGATAGGGTGCTCCCTCTCTGACGGGGTGCTTGCGAGGTCCGTTGTAGCTCGTCTCGTTGACAATATAGACCGTTGCCTGTGTGGCGTGGCGCAGGGTAAGTCCTTCCTCTGTAGCCGTTACCTCACCGTCTGTCTCTGCCAGACGTATCATGGTGCAGAAATGTATGCTCTCCTGGGCATCGCCCGTTGCATGTCCCGTCATCGTCAACTGTCCGTTGGAAGCCTTTACCTTAAAGGGCACCTGAGCACCCAGCGTCAGTCGGCAGTTGATGGCCTGTGGCTTGCTGGCTGTCAGACGTATGGCGATGAGCTTGTCAGGGTTGGAAGCCAAGTATTCTCTGGTAAAAGTGACACCTTCACGAACGTAGCGGTCACGGCAAAGGGCGCTATCAATGTCGAGTTCGCGGCGGTAGTCAGTCACGTCGCCCATGTTCCAATCGTAGATGTGTAGTGTACCCAGAGGCTGATAGAACTGAGAGTTAGGCCCCTGCACATAATGCTGCAGCGAGTCGGCCAACTGGTAGTCTTCGTTGAACAGCGCCTCGCGTATCTTGGGAATCCACTGGTGGGCATCCTTGTCCAGGTCTCTGTCAACAGGCTTGCCCGTCCACAGGGTGATGTCGTTCAAGTAAACCAAGTTGTCTTCTGCTCCGCCATACACTAACGCTCCCAGTTTTCCATTGCCGATGGGCAGCGACTCCTCAAAATACTGTGCTGGGCGGTCGTACCACAGTTTCATGGGCAACTGCTCTTGTGCTGCAGCCGTCCATGTAGCCACCCCAATCATTATTGTCGTCAAGAATCTTCTCATATTATATATATAATAATGTGCAAAGATAATGAAAACTTAGCAAAACACAAAATAAAAACTGACTTTTATATTCCCATAGCTGACGGAAGAACGGGTGGCGGGTCAATGTGTGACGGTCGCCAAGAATAATCAGCTTCATGCGAGCACGCGTTATGGCAACGTTCATGCGTCGCAGGTCCCGCAGGAAACCAATCTGCCCGTCATCATTGGAACGGACCAGCGAGATGACAATGACATCACGTTCCTGACCCTGGAATCCATCGACGGTGTTAATCGTTATCAGACGACGGAAGGGTTTGAAATACTCGCGCTTCATGAGCAGGCGCCGCAACAGCTGAACCTGAGCACGGTAGGGGGAGATGATGCCTACGTCAATGTGCTCATCGAGTAGGCGTTGCTTGCCGATACGTTCAAAGTAAGCTTGCAACGTATCGAAAGTCAGTTCTGCCTCAGCCTTGTTGATGCGACCAAAGGATTCTCCAATAAATTCCTCCTTACCTTCCACGCTGTATGTGTCTTTCCATTCGATGGGGGTGTCGAGGTCAAGGATGCTTCGGAACTTCACTTCTGGAGCGGCCTCCACCTGCCCGCCATAAAAGTAATCACTGGAGAAACGCATGATGTCCTCGTTCATGCGATACTGCATCTTCAGCAGCGTCACCGTTTCGGGCTTCGTCTCGACGATGCGTTCCATCAGCGTCTTGCCCAGACCGGCCTTCAACGCTGCAATGCTCTTGACGGTGGGCGGAAGCTGACAATGGTCACCTGCCAATACCACACGGCTGACCCGACGCATGGGTATCCAGCAGGCCGCCTCCAGTGCCTGGGCTGCCTCATCAATAAAGAGGGTCCCGAACTTCATGCCGTCCAAAAGCCGATGGGCTGAGCCTACCAGGGTACAGGCTATGACACGAGCTTCACCGAACAACTCGCTGTTGATGTGTATTTCCAGCTCGGTGGCCCGGCTCTTCAGGCTTTCCAGTTTCTGGTGATACTTCTCGTCACCTCGCTTCCGATGACTGCGTAGGTCACGGATGGCTTTGCGAAGAGACCATAGCTGCGGATAATCGGGATGAGCTTCAAAGCGTCGCTCGTAGGTAAAGCTGAGCATTTTGTCGTTGACACGTGTCGGATTACCCAAACGCAACACGTTGATACCTCG
The DNA here is from genome assembly GCA_947169685.1 of uncultured Prevotella sp. GTDB lineage: Bacteria > Bacteroidota > Bacteroidia > Bacteroidales > Bacteroidaceae > Prevotella. Next base: position 16,318 of record CAMVQS010000015.1, read on the forward strand.
GTCAACCAGCTTTTCAGAAATCCAGTCAACGGCCATATTGCTTTGCGCACAAACAAGCACCTGGGGCTCTCGCATTAACGTCTCGCGGATGGCTTCCACCAGCGTCGTGGTCTTTCCCGTACCAGGAGGGCCATGCACAATGGCTACGTCCTTGGCCCGCAGTACTTCGTTGACAGCCCTCTCCTGTGTCGGATTCAGGTAGGGAAAGCGCATATTCTCGAACGAAAAGGTTTGTGCACGCTGTTTCGAATAGAAGAGATCGCGCAGATAACCTAACCTGCCTTTTCCACGAATGGCACGGTCAAGTGCATCGAACATACAACGGTAACTGGTCTCATCGAACGACAACTGCACGCCCAGCGGACCGTTCATACGCTGCAAATCCAGCAATCTGCCACTATCAGGGAGAATGATAACCATGCGGTCGCCATCAACATAGCTGACCGTTGCGGTAAAGGATAGATATCTGACGGGATTGACCTCGAAGAACATCACAGGTCGCCCAAACTCGAAATTATGCTCAATATCGGTGTCTGCCTCCCGATAGACCTCAATAGCCAACTGATTCATGGAGTTATAGTATGAACGTCCCAGGCGCAGTGGCCACCAGGCGTCACCACGCTTCACCTTCCGCTCTATGCCAGTCTCTTCCGTCTGTCGGCGAAAGACCTCTTTCTCCACGTTGTATTCCAACTGGAGTAATAACCGCTGCTGTGTCAGGGCTTGTATGCCATTCATCTTTTACACTTATCCCAATCAAACAGTATAACCGTTGCAAATATACGATAAATCCTCGTAAAGAACGAATATTTTGGGAAGATTAACGCATAATTCCCGTTAGCGGACACAAAAAATATTTCATGTTTTTAGTAAAATTTTTTGCAAAAAGTGATACGTTATTATGGAGAATTTTGTACCTTTGCATCCGATTCGAGTTATCCAAAACGGAAAACTTTTGGAAACCGAAAAGCAAAAAAGTTTTCCAAAACGGACAACTTCCCGGAGAAAGAGAAAGATAAAAATAACTATTAATATTTGACATAAAATGATGGAAATCAAGAACTTTACCATTACTAAGCGCGATGGTTCAAAAGACCGTTTTTCGTTGGACAAAATCATGAACGCTATCGTCAAAGCGTTCGAAAGTGTAAACGTACCTGCTGACCTTGCCACTATTTCCAAGATTCTGAGCCACTTGGATATGCACGATGACATCAAGGTGGAAGACATTCAGAATCAGGTAGAAGAAGCACTCATGCGTGAGGGCTATTACCAGGTTGCCAAATCATTCATGCTTTATCGCCAGCAACACTCCGAGGATCGTGAGACGCTGGCCAGATTGCAGTTCCTGTCTGACTACGTAGAGTCCGTGAATGCTGCAACAGGTTCAAAGTATGATGCCAATGCAAACGTGGAGCACAAGAACATTGCCACGCTCATCGGCGAGTTGCCCAAGTCCAGCTTCATCCGTCTGAACCGTCGTCTGCTGACGGACCGTATCAAGAAGATGTACGGCAAGCAGTTGGCTGACGAGTACATTGACAAGCTGACACACCACTTTATATATAAGAATGATGAGACGTCGCTGGCCAATTACTGCGCTTCCATCACGATGTACCCCTGGCTCATCGGTGGTACTATCGCCATTGGCGGTAACTCTACCGCCCCCACGAATCTGAAGTCATACTGTGGAGGTTTCGTCAACATGGTATTCATGGTCAGCTCCATGCTGAGCGGTGCCTGTGCCACGCCAGAGTTCCTCATGTACATGAACTACTTTATCGGTAAGGAGTTCGGACAGGACTATTGGCAGCGTGCTGACGAGGTGGTCGATATGAGTCTGAAGCACCGTACGCTGGACAAGGTCATCACCGACTACTTTGAGCAGATTGTCTATTCGCTGAACCAGCCTACTGGTGCCCGTAACTATCAGGCTGTATTCTGGAACGTGGCCTACTACGACCGCTACTACTTTGAGAGTATCTTCGGCGAGTTCTATTTCCCCGACGGTTCAAAGCCCGACTGGAACGGTCTCAGTTGGCTGCAGAAGCGCTTCATGAAGTGGTTTAACAAGGAACGTACAAAGACCTTGCTGACCTTCCCCGTAGAGACAATGGCATTGCTGACCGACGAGAACGGTGAGTGCAAGGATAAGGAATGGGGTGAGTTCACCGCAGAGATGTACGCCGAGGGTCATTCATTCTTTACCTACATGAGCGACAATGCCGACTCGCTGAGCTCATGCTGCCGTCTGCGTAATGAGATTACGGATAACGGCTTCAGCTACACGCTGGGTGCAGGTGGCGTTTCGACAGGTTCAAAGTCAGTGCTCACCATCAACCTGAACCGTTGTGTTCAGTATGCCGTCAACCACAAGCAGGACTATCTGGAGTATCTGGGCGAGATTATCGACCTGTGCCATAAGGTGCAGATGGCTTACAACGAAAACTTGAAGGAACTGCAGGAGCATGGTATGCTGCCACTGTTTGATGCCGGCTACATCAACATTGGCCGTCAGTACCTGACCATCGGTATCAACGGACTCGTAGAGGCTGCCGAATTCATGGGTCTGAAGATTACGCCGAACGACGACTACCTGCACTTCGTACAGGGCATCCTCGGACTCATTGAGAAATACAACAAGCAGTACCGTACAAAGGATGTGATGTTCAACTGCGAGATGATTCCAGCCGAGAACGTCGGTGTGAAGCACGCCAAGTGGGACCGCGAGGACGGCTATTTCGTTCCGCGCGACTGCTACAACTCTTACTTCTATGTGGTAGAGGACGACTCGCTGACCATCATCGACAAGTTCAAGCTGCATGGCGCTCCCTACATCGAGCACCTCACCGGCGGTTCAGCCCTGCACATGAATCTGGAGGAGCACCTCTCGAAGGAGCAGTACCTGCACCTGTTGAAGGTGGCAGCCAAGGAGGGTTGCAACTACTTCACGTTCAACATCCCCAACACCGTGTGCAACGAGTGTGGCACCATCGACAAGCGCTATCTGCACGAGTGCCCGCACTGCCACTCGAAGAATATCGACTACATGACCCGCATCATTGGTTACCTGAAGCGTGTCTCCAACTTCTCCGAGCCACGTCAGCAGGAGGCTGCACGCCGTTACTATGCAAGTGCTGACAAGCAACTGTAACTATGCTTAAATACGTCAATACCAGCGTCGTCTTCCAGGAAATACCTGACGAGGTGACGCTGGCTATTAATATCTCCAATTGTCCGTGCCATTGCCCGGGCTGTCACAGCCATTACCTGTGGGACGACATCGGATTACCGCTCGACACGAATGCCATCGACGCATTCGTGTCCGAGTATGGCACTGATATTACTTGTATTGCATTCATGGGGGGCGACGCAGACCCCAAAGGCGTCAACCTTTTGGCACAATACATCCATGAGTGTCACCCTGAGTTCAAGGTGGCATGGTACAGTGGACGCATACGCATACCGTCCATTGTCAATAAGACCGATTTCGATTACATTAAGATTGGGCCGTTCATCCGTCATCTGGGGCCGCTGAATAAACCTACGACCAATCAACGGATGTACCGAAGGAACAGCGACAACACCTTCGAGGATATCACTTCCCGTTTCTGGAGAAAGAATTAATGAAGGAGTTGTAACAGTTCCTCGAATCGTTCAATCTTCACCATCCGTTCATGCTCAAAGTCTTCATGCACCTCCAATTGCCAGGTGACATGAAAAGGAATATGAACGGCTTGGGCGCCTATGGCCAGAGCTGGGGCAATGTCGCTCTTGAGTGAATTACCCACCATGAGTAGTTCATGAGGCTCTATGTTCAGGTAACGGCATAGCTCCAGAAACTCCTTCTCACTCTTATTGGACGTTATCTCCACATGGTCAAAAAATTGTCCCAAGCCCGAACGTCGCAGTTTGTTCTCCTGATCCTGCAGTTCGCCCTTGGTGAAACAAACGAGTTTTAGTTGAGAGTTCGTTTCATTCAATCGTGATAGCGTTTCACCGACACCCGGCAGGGGCGTTGCCGGCAAATGCAGCAGTTGTTTACCTGCCTCTAAGAGTTCCGTGAGCTGAGTGGCAGACAGGTCATTGCCACAAACGCGCAATGCTGTTTCCATCACACTGATGGTAAACGCCTTACAGCCATAACCCAGGTCCTCCATGTTCTGACTCTCCGTCTGATAAAGCTCAGCGGCAGGATTCTCGCAATATGGAGTAATCAGCGCATACAGCAGGTTTTCCACCCGCTCAAAATGCGACTGGCAGTCCCACAGCGTATCGTCAGCATCAAAGGCGATAACGCGTACCTTGTCAAGATTCAGTTTTTTCATTTGGGGGACAAAATTACAAAAAGTCGAGAGAAATACAAAACAAACTTGCTTGTTTTTACTTCCGAGACGAAGTAACTTCGCGACTTTTGTCGCAAAGTTACAAAAATAATTGCCATAACTCTAATAAAACCTAAATAATTTGGCAGTTCGCACAAATGTTTGTACTTTTGCGACTCAAGAAAACAAACAATAAAGATAAATATGAAGAAAAAGACCCTCCTTTTGCTTTCGGCCACATCGCTGATGCTGCTGACAGCCTGCTCCGGTAAGCTCGGAGCACTAAGTGCCGACAATTTCAAGGTTACACCTAATCCGTTGGAAACTAATGCAGGCCACGTGCAGGCCACCATTGACGGAACATTCCCTGAGAAATATCTGAAAAAGAATGCTGTGGTAACCGTCATTCCTGAGTTGCGTTTTCAGACTGCGAATGGTCTGCAGACCGTCAAAGGACAGCCTGCCACGTTCCAAGGAGAGAAGGTGCTGGGTAATGACCAGACCATCTCGTATCTGTTGGGTGGTCACTACACGATGAAGACCGACTTCCCCTACCAGCCTGAGATGCTGCAAAGCGATATGTACCTGTCCTTTGATGCCCGTGTTGGCAAGAAGGCCGTTGAGGTGCCGGCCGTCAAAGTGGCAACAGGCGTCATTGCCACGTCAGAGCTGTATCACCAGACGTTGGTAGGTGCTTCGCCCGTGTTGGCTTCCGACGCTTTCCAGCGCATCACACAGGTGAAACAGGAAGCCAACATCAAGTTCCTCGTGGCACAGACACAGCTTCGCAAGAGCGAACTCCAGAATAATTCCGTCAAGGAGTTTATCAACCTGCTGCAACGCATCAATAACGAGCGCGAGACACTTAGCTTGACTAACGTTGAGGTGTCTGCATACGCATCGCCCGAAGGTTCTCTGAGCTTGAATGAGCGACTGGCCAGCGGACGTCAGGAAGTGTCGGCAGACTATGTGGAGCAGCAACTGAAGCGCACCCGTCTGAACGCACCCGTTGATACCCGCTACACCGCTGAGGACTGGGAAGGATTCCAGCAGCTGGTACGTGCCTCTGACATTCAGGACAAAGACGTCATCCTGCGTGTGCTCTCAATGTATGAGGACCCTGAGGAGCGCGAACAGCAGATCCGCAACATGAGCGAGGCTTTCCGTGAACTGGCTGACGGCATCCTGCCTGAGCTGCGCCGTGCCCGCCTCATAGCCAACTACGAGGTCATCGGACGCGACGACCAACAGATTATGCAGCAGTTCCGTGACGATGCCTCACAATTGAGCATTGAGGAGTTGCTCTATGCCGCAGCCCTTGCTAACAATGCCGATGAAAAGATGGCCATCTATCAACGTACCACCCAGCTCTTCCCTAACGATGCCCGTGCCTATAATAATATTGGTCGTCTCTACTACCAGCAACGTAGCTACGACCTGGCCAAACAGTACTTCGAGCGCACACTCTCCGTTGACCACAACAGCACAGAGGCTTATGCCAACCTGGGATTATTGGAACTGCTGAACGGCAATATCGACGAAGCACAGAATCTCATCAGCCGTGCATCAGGCTCTGACAATATTGCAGAGGTCCTTGGTAACCTGCATCTGGCACAGGGTAACTATGCGCTGGCAGAACAAGATTTCTCGGGTGTCAGCAGCAACAGCGCTGCACTCGTGCAGATTCTCAACAAGAACTATGCCAAGGCAGAGCAGACGTTGGGCAAGATAACCAATAAAGATGCTATGACCGACTATCTGCGCGCCGTGCTCTATGCGCGCAAGGGTAACAACGGTGTAGCTGGCGCTTTCCTGCGCAGTGCCATCGAAAAAGACCCCTCGCTGCAGGCCTATGCCGCTCGTGACTTGGAGTTGAAGAACATTGATAAATAAGAAATGAAGCGATATCTCGCATATATACTATTCGTGCTGCTCTTGGCTTCCTGTGGAGCCGAGAGTGGCCGTTTTCGTATAGAAGGCCACCTGAAGAACATGAACCAGGCGGAGTTCTATATCTATAGTATCGATGGTGGATACCCCAAGCTGGACACCATCAGGGTGGAAAAGGGACGTTTCGTCTATGAGACCGACCTGGACCGACCAGCCACCTATTCCATTATCTTCCCCAACGGTTCTGAGCAGGCCGTTTTCGGCAACTCTGGCGTTGTTGTCGAGATGGAGGGCGATGCCTCACACCTGAAGGAAATGGCTATCAAGGGCACCGACGAGAACGAGCAGATGACAGCCTGGCGCGCCAACGCCAATCGTCTGACACCTCCCGAAGTGAAACAGGCTGCTATCGATTTCATCCGCGAAAACCCTGCCTCTTCTGTCAGCAACTATCTGCTATACCGCTACCTGATGCTGGGTTCAACGCCCGACTACAAGGTAGCGGCAGAGCTGACCGCACTCATGCTGAAAGAACAGCCGGAGAACGGACGACTCATCCAACTGGACAAGCAGCTGCGAGGACTGAAATTTGCAATGAAGGGAGCCAAGCTGCCCGACTTCAAGGCAACCGACATCAACGGCAATGCCGTCAACAGTCAGTCGTTGAAAGCCGAGCTGAACATTATCGCCGTCTGGTCCATGTGGAACTATGAGAGCCAGAGCATGGTGCGCAAGTTCAACGATATGAAGAAAGAATACGGCAGCCGCCTCGCACTCATAGGAATCAGCATGGATGCCCGCGAAGAAGACTGCAGCAAGTTCCTGGAGCGCGACTCCATGAGGTGGAGCACCGTCTGCGACGGCCGCATGTGGGACTCACCCCTGGTACAGCAGCTGGGCATTACCGACGTTCCAGGCAACATATTCATTGACCGACAGGGGAAAGTTATTGATACCAACGTACCCATGCCCAAGATTGAGGAAAGGGTAAAGGCCGTTCTTAAATGAAACAGCAATACATAGGACTTACCGATGCCGAAGTGCTCCGCAGTCGTGCTGAGCATGGCGCTAACGTGCTCACGCCACCAGCGCGTGAGTCGCTGTGGAAACGATTCTTCGAGAAGCTGACAGGACCGTTCGGACACTGCCTGAAGGGCTGGCACAATGGCGACCCGCTCATCTTTGTCCTCGAAATTGCCGCCCTGCTCTCCATCTTTATCTCTGTGGCAGAATACAACGAGTGGTTTGGACTGCAAAACCCCGGACGAGGGGTGTTCTTCGAACCGCTGGGCATCCTCATGGCCATTCTGCTCGCCACAGGAATCTCATTCATCTTCGAACTGAAGGCCGATCACGAGTTCACCCTCCTCAATCAGGTGGGCGACGAAGAGCCCGTGCTAGTCATTCGCAATGGCAACACCATCCAGATACCACGTTCCGATGTCGTCGTAGGCGACATCGTCATGCTCTCTACCGGCGAGGAGGTACCTGCCGACGCGCTGCTGCTGGAAGCCACGTCATTACAGATGGACGAGTCATCACTGACGGGTGAACCCGTATGCAGCAAAACGGCCAACGAGGCAGAACTGGACCCCGAGGCAACATTCCCCAGCAACCACGTGATGCGTGGCACCAAAGTCATGGAGGGCCATGCTGTTTGTAAAATCCTGACCGTTGGCGACCAGACGGAGTACGGCCATGTCTTTGTGGCTGCACAGATTGACAACAGCGTGAAGACACCGCTCAACGAACAGCTGGACCGCCTGGGCAAACTCATCACCCGCGTCAGCTATTTCGTAGCCATCATGGTGTTCCTGGGACGCGTTCTGACCTATGTGCTGACGCAGGACTTCCATCTCATCGACTTCATCACCTACCTGTTGCAGACCGTGATGATTGCCGTCACGCTCATCGTGGTAGCAGTGCCCGAGGGACTGCCAATGGCCATCTCCCTCAGCTTGGCATACTCCATGCGCCGCATGCTCAAGACCAACAACCTCGTGCGACGGATGCATGCCTGCGAGACCATGGGAGCCACAACCGTCATCTGTACCGACAAGACGGGTACGCTCACGCAGAACCAGATGCAGGTGGCCGAAGTATGGACGCCACAGCCTCAGTCCGCCACTCCCCCACTCCTCGACGAAGCCATCGCCGCCAACTCCACGGCTCAGCTCGACCTGTCGAACGCTGACAAGCCCAAGGTGCTGGGCAACCCTACCGAAGGTGCCCTGCTGCTGTGGCTCCACAACAAGGCCATCGACTACCGACAGCTACGCGAACAGGCAGAGGTCATCGACGAGTTGCCCTTCTCAACCGAACGTAAGTACATGGCAACCACCATCCGACGTGCTGACGGGACACAGGTACGCCACATCAAGGGTGCGCCGGAGGTTGTTCTCGCCATGTGTGACAACGCAGAACACGCGACGCTCAACACCCAGCTGAAGACTTGGCAGGAACAAGCCATGCGCACCCTGGCCTTCGCCTGTCAGGAGGAAGGCCACGAGCAGCCGACACTCCTTGCCCTTGTTGCCATCAGCGACCCCGTACGTTCCGACGTGCCAGCTGCCGTGCGCGAATGTCTCGATGCCGGCATCCAAGTGAAGATTGTGACGGGCGACACCCCAGGAACAGCCCGTGAGATAGGCCGTCAGGTCGGTCTGTGGACGGAGAATGACGGTGATGAGAACATCATCACTGGACCGGAGTTCGCTGCCCTCACCGACGAAGAGCTCATGGAAAGGGTTGCGAAGCTGAAGATTATTGCCCGCGCCCGTCCCATGGACAAACGCCGCCTCGTGGAAGCCCTGCAACGCTGTGGCGAGGTGGTAGCGGTAACCGGCGACGGCACCAACGATGCCCCTGCCCTGAAGACTGCACATGTCGGCCTGTCCATGGGCGACGGAACGTCAGTAGCCAAGGAAGCCAGCGACATCACCATTCTCGACAATTCCTTCTCCAGCATTGGACGCGCAGTCATGTGGGGACGTTCGCTCTACCAAAACATCCAACGCTTCATCCTCTTCCAGCTAACGGTCAACGTCGTGGCCTGCCTCGTCGTCCTCGTAGGCTCGTTTACAGGCACCGAACCGCCACTCACCGTGACGCAGATGCTGTGGGTCAACCTCATCATGGACACCTTCGCAGCCATGGCACTGGCCTCGCTGCCCCCGTCAGCAGCAGTCATGCACCATCGCCCGCGTCCCCGCACGGCGTTCATCATCACCACGCCCATGTGGGAGCGCATCTGGGGAGTAGGCCTGCTCTTTACCGCCATCCTGCTCTTCCTCCTGCTTGCTCCGCGTTCCTTTACCCTTTCTTCTACAGCCTTCTTCACCATCTTCGTGATGCTGCAGTTCTGGAACATGTTCAACGCCCGTGCCTTTGCCACTGGCCGTTCCGCACTCCACCTGAAGGGCTGTCGCGGATTCCTGTTCATTGCAGCCATCATCTTCTTCGGACAGCTGCTCATCGTCAACTTCGGCGGAGAATTCTTCAACGTGGAGCCCCTGTCCCTTCAGACGTGGCTCATCATCATCGGCACCACCTCGCTGGTACTCTGGGGCGACGAACTCCTACGACTCCTGATATTCAACAAAAAATAACAAAATCAATGATGAACAAAATGGTCTACTATACCTATCAGAAATTGTTTTTCCTTGCAGCATTTCTCATCTACGGAAGTCTGGCGAATGCACAGCTGCCTAACGAGAAATTTGGCAAACCGTCAAAGGAGGAATGGGAGTTCACGGGCTGGGACGACGCCTTTGATGCTGACGCTGTCGTCCTTTGCAAGACGATGACGGTGTCTTTTCGACTCCCCAGTCAGTTGTCCATCATCGGCCAGGAAAACGGTGATGCGCTCCCTGATGACAGCCCGGACTTTGGTACCAGTCAGACCTACGAGGACGGCATCATGGTGGACTATGAGTTTAAGCTCCGCACCAAAATCCTAAAGCCCGATGGTGTGGGGCATGCCAACATCGACATTGTCTATTATGACAGGGTTGACGATCAGTTTATGACTCCCGATGAGTTGTCGGACCTGAAAATCAAGGTCTTCACCAAGAACAGCAAGGGGAAGGTGGAGAAACGTACTGTCAATGCAGATTCTTTTGTCAAGGAGCGTGTCAACGACTACTATCAGGTGATGCACGTGGTTGTGCCCGATGTCCAGGCAGGTAGCATCATAGAATACCAATACAAGATTACCAGTTTCCGACACACCTTCCTTTATGACTGGACGTTTCAGGAGTGTATTCCGACGGTGTATGCAAGGTGTGACATGGAGATTCCTGCCTTCCTGCAGTTCAGAGCCGAACCTCCCACCAGCACGCTCATTCAGACAAGCGTAAAGCCCGGTCACCAGCTCTATGACATCAACAGAGCAGACATGAAGAAGCCTAAGTCCTGCCCCACCAACCGCTATAAAATCGTTGGCAGCCATATTCCTTCCTACGATGCTACGGGGCGCTCGGTGGCCATGTTTACCAGCCGCTTCCTCCCGCCTTCCGATCAGGGTCCGGCACTAATGCCTGCCGACAGGACACATCTGAAAATCCTGTAGAAATATAAACAAGGTTATTTTCTCTTTTATTTTGCCTACTGCCGAAAGGTATTTTTCTTATTGCCGTAAGGTGTTTTGCGTACTGCCAAAAGGTTGACACATGGCACCTCTCCATCCGACAGCTGCCGCATGTCCTCATGATATGTTGCCGTTCTTACGGCTTTACATGCTATTCATCGTCGTCGTTAAGGGGTTCAGTGTCACGGCTGTTCAGCTCAATTTCCAGCTGATCAGTACGGCGCTTGAACTCCTTATAGACATGGGAGAGGTCTTCCTTCTTGATATCCACCTCACGGTCAACGGGTCGCCAGGGGTCGTTGAGGGTATGGCGGAAAAGCCACTCATAAGTTTTCGAGGCATAGAAATAACGGGCTAAGGCACCATGAGAGGCTCCTGGCAGCCAGTCGTAACGGAGACGGCTGGTGATGCCCAGACGCTGCATGCCCTCGACAACCTTCTGTGACTCACGTACGGAGACAGCACGGTCGGCTGTACCATGGGCTATCCAGAGGGGCAGCTCACCCAGCTTGCGGTAGTCTTTCAGGGTGCTACCGCCACAAAGGGCGATGGCAGCGGCAATCTTCTCGGGATAGGTGCCTACGAAGTCAAGTGTACCATAACCGCCGAGGCTCATGCCCAGGACATAGACACGGCTCTTGTTATAGGCATAGTGCTTGTCCATCCATTCCAGAATATCATTGAGCTTATGAGGGTTCCAGGGTCCGCCCGGGTTCTGGGGTGCGACGATGAGTGCAGGGATGTCCATACCCATCTTGACGGCATCGATACAGCCGTAGCGCAACACGCGGTTGAGGTTGCGTCCACAGAGGCTGGCACCATGCAGAAAGACGATGAGTGCCGTGGATTCCTGCGTGAAATAATAGTCTTCGGGGGTATATACCCAGAAGTCGTAACCACCCTTGATGACACCTTTTTTTGCAGACAACAAATCGTATTGTGCATGCATGCTGACGGTGCAGGCCAGCAACAGTAAAATGCTTATAATCTTCTGCTTCATGCCTGCAAAGATACAAATAAATCATAATTACTCGCTCAATTTCATATTTTTTTTATACCTTTGCACCCGCTTATAAGTTTTTTTAAGATGAACAATTCAACAGGAAAAACTTTTCTGCTCATTCTGGGAGTAGCGGTAGTGTTGCTGTTGATGGGTCAACTGCCCACCTTCAGTTTCAATGATTTCGAGAGCCGACCCGTGGAAATGCTGGGTGACATTTTGCAGCCAGATTCAACCATCGGCGGTGCGGCACAGCCTGCGGAGGTGATGCAGGTGAAGAAGGTGCCTGTGGCTAAGTATCATCCAGCCGGCGTGACACTTTTCGAGGACTTCTCGGGAGGAAAGCCTGGCGGCATGAACCACTTCTGGAGCAAGCTGCTAAACGCCAAGAAGGGCGGACGCATCAACATTGCCTACTTTGGCGACTCGTTTATTGAGAGTGACATCCTGACCTGTGACTTGCGCGAACTGCTGCAAGCCAAGTATGGCGGTGCCGGTCCAGGATGGGTGGATTGCGGCGGTGGCGTTGGTACCAACAAGCCCACCATCACAGCCAAGTTCAGGAACATCAAGGAGAACTGCATCCTGAACAAACCCTTCAATGCTGAACTGGAGGCTATCAACCAGCGTTATTACCATGCGTCGGCAGGTGCAACGCTTAACCTGGCCGCCACGAAGTACAAGCCTCACGTTACCAGTTGGGACCGCGCCACGCTGTTCTTTACCACCGACGCAAGGCTGACGGTGAGGACATCGGGTGACAGCCTGATAACAGGCGAACAGGTGTTTGAGCCAAGAGGTGAGATACAGGTGATGGAGACGAAAGGTCACATGACCAAGTTGAACTACAGCTTCCCCAATGCCACCAGTCGCACACGCCTCTATGGTGTGGCGCTTGACGGCACTAAGGGTGTGGCACTCGACAATTTCAGCATGCGTGGCACACCGGGCTTCATGCTTGCCAAGGTTCCCGTCAAGACGATGCAGGAAATGAACAAGTACCGTCCTTACGACCTGATTATTCTGCAGTTCGGACTGAACGTGGTCAATGACAAAGCCACCGACGCACAGTGCAGAGCCTACATCAACCGCATGAAGAAGGTGATTGAAGCCTTCCGCCAGGGATTCCCCCAAGCCAGCATCGTGGTGTTCAGCGTGCCTGACCGCGTGCAGCGTTCGGCAAATGGCATCCATACGCTCCGCGGTGTTGAGAAACTGGTAGGTTTTCAGCGTGTGCTTGCCTCGGAGTGTGGTGTGGCCTACCTGAATGTGCACCAGATTATGGGTGGTAACGACAGCATGAAGAAGTTTGTGGAAGAAGGCTTAGCTGCCAAGGACTATACGCACCTGAACTACAAGGGTGGCAAGGAACTTGCCAACCGCATCTACCAGTCGATACTGGCAGGAGTGGAAAACTATAGAAGAGGTGTGAGGTAATCATTGAGAATTGAGAATTAGGTGATAGAAATAGAGAAACTCATAGAACAACTGACTTACCACAACGACGACCCGCTGATATTCAGCACGTCGCTGTTCCTCTTCATGTTCCTAGGGTTCACGCTGGTCTATTTTCTGTTAGAGAAGAAACTGACCCTGCGTCTGCTCTTCGTCACAGCCTTCTCCTATTACTTCTATTATAAAAGCAGCGGTTTCTATTTCTTCCTGTTAGCTGTTGTCACGCTGAGTGACTTTTTCTTAGCACGGGGCATATCGCGCTGTAAGAGCAAGGGCACAGCCGCCAAGTGGTTGCTGTTCCTCAGTCTGTTGGTTGACCTGGGACTGCTGGGTTACTTCAAATATACCAACTTCTTCGGCAAGATGATAGCCGACTGCATAGGCAGCAACTTCCAGCCGTGGAACATCTTCCTGCCAGTAGGCATCAGCTTCTTCACGTTCCAGAGCATGAGTTACACCATCGACATCTACCGTGGGCAGCTCAAGCCCGTCAACAGTCTGCTGGACTATGCTTTCTACGTATCGTTCTTCCCACAACTGGTGGCAGGTCCTATTGTCCGTGCACGCGACTTCCTGCCACAGATCAGGCGGGTGCCTCAGGTGACCAGCGAGATGATGGCGCGTGGCGTGTATTTCGTGGCCATCGGACTCATCAAGAAGTGTGTCATCAGCGACTATATCAGCCTAAACTTCGTAGATAGGGTATTTGAAGACCCAGGATTGTATTCGGGCATTGAGAACCTGTTGGGTGTCTATGGCTACACGCTACAGATATACTGTGACTTCAGCGGCTACAGTGACATGGCCATCGGTATTGCACTGCTGCTGGGTTTCCACTTCCCCAAGAACTTCGACACGCCTTACATCAGTACGAGTGTTACGGAATTCTGGCGTCGTTGGCACATGTCGTTCTCAACATGGATACGCGACTACATCTACATCTCGATGGGAGGTAACCGTAAGGGCAAGCTACGTACCTACGTCAACCTCTTTATCACGATGCTCATCGGTGGTCTGTGGCATGGTGCCAACCTGAACTTCGTAGTATGGGGAGCCATGCACGGCACGGCACTGGCCTGTCATAAGTTCTTCCGCTCTGAAGTGTTGCACCACGACAAAACCTACCTGTCGCATGGCATCAAGCGCTTCCTGGCCATCCTCTTGACGTTCCACTTTGTCTGCTTCACCTTCATCTTCTTCCGCAACGTGTCGTTCGACAAGAGCGTGCTGATGATTGAGCAGATGTGTTGTAATATGCATATTGAACTGCTGCCTGGTATTATCAGCGGCTATATGTATGTGATGATTCTAATCCTGTTGGGCTATGTCTCTCATTTCATTCCGCGAACATGGAAGGAAATGCCTATAGCCATTTTCCAGAAAGGCGGCCTCGTCGTAGAATGTCTGGCACTAGTAGTGGTCATCTACCTCGTTATACAGACCAAGAGTAGCGAGATTCAGCCGTTCATCTATTTCCAATTCTAACCAAAAAGCCTATTAAGATGATCCAAAAATTTGTATTGACCGTTACATTGATGCTGCTAACCATTCCGATGATGGGGCAGAATACAGAAACAACGCCAGCCGAGGAATTCGACTGGGAACCTGTGATGGAAGCCATTATCTGGCATGAGAGCAAGGGAAACCCTCGTGCTGTCTGCGGCCCTTACGTGGGTGTGATGCAGATTGCTCCGGTGATGGTACATGAGTGTAACAACATTCTGAAACAACGTGGAAGCAGCAAGCGTTTCCAACTGAACGACCGTTACAGCGTGGAGAAGTCGAAGGAAATCTTCAAGCTGATCATGTCGAAGTATAATCCTGAAAACGATATTGACAAGGCCTGCCGCATCTGGGCAGGCGGCATACGCTATAACGTCAAGAAGACCCAGCCCTTTGTCAACTGGGTGCATCGTTACATAGAAGAACATAAAAAATGAGAATATTAAGATACGGAATACTGCTGGCTGCCAGCATTGTGTTTACCACCGTCAGTGCCCAACGCGTCACCTACCGTTTCACGCAGCACTACAACGAACGGGTTGACCTCTTTGAACGTCTGGACGACATTGACAGCACGAAAATCGTCATGTTGGGCAACAGCCTGACAGAGAACGCCACCGCCTTTGGCGACTGGACCACCCTGTTGCGTACCAAGAACATTGTCAATAGAGGAATTTCCGGCGATGATGCATTGGGTATCACCTGTCGTCTCGTCCAGATATTGCCCAAGAAGCCCAAGGCCATCTTCCTGATGTGCGGCACCAACGACCTGAGCCATCACTTGACGGCAGAACAGGTGTTTGAGAAGGTGAAGGGCGTCATTGACACCATCATAGCGTCAGCCCCCTACACACAGCTTTACGTGCAGAGTCTGCTACCCATCAATGAGGGTTTCGGACGCTGGAAGAACCTGAAGGGCCGTACGGATGACATCCCTGTCATCAACGAGATGTTGCGTAAGTATTGCGAGGAGATGGGTATTCCCTTCATCAACCTCTTTCCACACTTCACGCCTCGTGGCATGAACATTCTCATACGTTATCTGAGTGTTGACGGGCTACACCTGTCGCGGCCTGGCTATGAAATATGGGCCAAGCAGCTCTACCCCTACGTGGAGATTCTTAACGGACAATAAAGTTATTTTATCACAAACTTGAACTAACGTTCGAGTTTGTTCACGTTCGGAAGTGCAAACGATGTTTGCACTTCTCTCACTTAATCACAAACTTAAAGATCTTGCTGCCTCTGCAGCCTACCACAGCTGTATTGCCAACAACCACTGGCGACGACTCGAAGTTGTAGCCAACGGTCTTTTGACACAGCACCTCACCCGTCTTACCACGAATGAGACGCAGGTTACCCGAAGCATCGCCCGCAAGGACAAACAACTCGTTACGCTCGTTGTGGAAAGGCACCGGCGACGACCAGGCAAACTGTCCGTAAGGTACAGCATAAATAATATGTCCATCTTTCGTGTCAATAGCCGTAAACTCACCCACAGCCTTCGAAGCACCATTGCGGACGATATGTGTGAAGAGCATTCCTTCGCAGTCGCCAGAACCTAAGAGAGGCGTGCAGTACATGCCACCGTCCAGCGTCTTTTCAGACAAATTCAGTCGTTGGCAGGCAATATTCTGTTCCCACACCCGCTGTCCGTTCAAGGCGTTCAGCTTCACAAAGTGGCAGAATCCGCTATTCCCCTGCTTATCCACCTCACAGGCCGTATAAATATACGGGGTTCCGTTTTCTTCACGACAGACAATGGTGCCGTCCGTATCATCGTGGTTATCATAATACCACACAGGACGCATCGTATTCAGGTTCACACAGATAATATCACCGTGATTGTCACCGAAGAAACCGTAGTTGCGATAGATGCACACGCTCGACTCAATGCCTGGAGCTGCACCATGTACCCTGTAGCGCAACACGCTGACACGATGCAGCTGACCCTGACTGCGCTCATATTTATAGAAGCTGCAGTTCTCGCCTGGCCAGAACAGATAGCCACCGGCCACGATGGGTGACGAGTCAAATGCGTTCCAGCTCCGCCATGCCTTGGTGTCAGGACCGAAGAAGAACGTACGCTCATGTTTCTGCAGGTCGAACACCTGACAACCGAAAGGTCCCGCCTTGCGTGGCACGCCCTGACCTACGTAGAGGTTGTAATACTCCGGATCAAGCGAGACAGTACCCTTTACCACGTTACCCAGGTCGAGCGGCTGACGTGAGGCCTTACCCGTCTGATAGTTAATGAAGTAGCCCTTTCCACAGAGTGAGCCCACGATAATCTCCTCGTGTCCGAAGTTTGACGTCAGCCCAGGCGATTGCTTCATGGCTGCCAGCTGCTCGTCAGTCCAATTAACGTACAACGGCTGTCCTGTCCATCCGGAACCGCCTCCCCATGCACCGAACTTCGTATGCGCAGTGTCGTAGTCAGTCTCGAACTCCCAGGCAATCTCAATAGCACTGGGCGTCCCCTTCACCTTTCCGCCAAAGCTCGCATTACGCAGCAAGTTCTTACGGAAAGCAAACACGCCGTTTGCCTCTTCGTAACGGTCCTTAAAATCCTTCATAGGATGGGCCAGCGAGTCTGTGTTCTCCACGACGTACTTCACCGCCTCTGCTGACGCATAGCTCGTATCGGGCAACATCAATTCCTCCATGGAAAGTTCGACGGCTACGGAGTCTTCCTGCCCATTTTCTTGGGTTGTACGGCCTGTGCACCCCACAATCAGCAGGGCAGCAACTGACAGAATAAGCTTATTCATATTTCCTTCATTAGGTTGGTAATTTATAATTTGGGGGTAAAGGTACGAATAAGTAAGCAAAAAAACAAGAGATTCTTTGGATTTTTGCTCACTTTGTCGTACCTTTGTGCCCTTAAAGTAAAGAAAATGAAGAAATTATATATAGAAACATACGGCTGCCAGATGAATGTGGCAGATTCTGAAGTGGTGGCTTCTGTAATGCAGATGGCTGGCTATGAGACGACGGAAAACCTCGACGAGGCTGATGCGGTGTTCCTGAACACCTGTTCCGTGCGCGATAATGCAGAACAGAAAATCTATCGCCGACTGGAGGAGCTGAACGCCCTGCGCAGGCAGCGCGGAAGGCTGATTATCGGTGTGCTGGGTTGCATGGCTGAGCGCGTGAAGGAGGAGTTGCTGGAGCATCACCACTGCGACCTCGTGGCAGGTCCTGACGCCTACCTCTCGCTGCCTGACCTGATAGCGCAGGCCGAGACGGGCCACAAAGCCATCAACATTGAGCTGTCAACGACGGAGACCTACAAGGATGTGGTGCCGCAGCGTCTGCATACGGCAAAGATTGGCGGATTCGTGAGCATCATGCGTGGCTGTAACAACTTCTGTCACTACTGCATCGTGCCTTATACTCGTGGACGAGAGCGCAGCCGCGATTTGGAGAGCATCCTGTGTGAAGTTCGTGACCTGCGCGACCGTGGTTTCAAGGAAGTGACGCTACTGGGACAGAACGTGAACTCGTACTCTCTTCCAGACAATCCGGAATGTCCGGATTTTCCTGGACTGTTGAGAAGTGTTGCTCTTGAGGCTCCTGAGATGCGTGTGCGCTTTACGACAAGCCATCCCAAGGACATGAGCGACGAGACGCTGCAGGTGATTGCAGAGGTGCCGAACGTGTGCAAACATATCCACCTGCCCGTGCAAAGTGGCTCCGACCGCATCCTGAAACTGATGAACCGCAAATATACCCGTGAGTGGTATATGGGACGCGTGGCAGCCATTCGTCGTATTATTCCTGATTGCGCCCTTTCGACGGACATCTTTGTGGGCTACCACTCGGAGACGGAAGAAGACCACCAACTGAGTCTTGACCTGATGCGTGAGGTGGGCTACGACTCTGCTTTCATGTTCAAATACTCGGAGCGTCCGGGAACGTATGCTTCGAAGCATCTGCCTGATGACGTGCCCGAAGAAGTGAAGCTACGACGACTGAACGAACTGATACAGTTGCAGACGGAGATTTCTGCCCAGCAGAACAAGAAGGACGAAGGCCGCGAGTTCGACGTGCTGATAGAGGGCTTTTCCAAACGCAGCCGCGAACAACTCTGCGGACGTACGGAACAGAACAAGATGGTGGTGCTTGACAAGGGTAGTCACCACATTGGTGAAACGGTGCGTGTACGCATCACGGGAAGTACCAGTGCAACGTTATTCGGAGAAGAGATATGAAAAAGTTTATACAGATACTGAGGCGCTTTGTGACGCCTTACAGAAAATACGTGGTGCTGTCGGTGGTGCTGAACGTGCTATCGGCATTGCTGAACATCTTTTCGTTTGCTTCGCTCATCCCCATCTTGCAGATACTTTTCAAGACCGGTGACTATGTGCAGGTCAACAAGCTGATGGAGTGGAGCGAAGGAAGCTTCAAGGATGTGGCCATCAACAATTTGTACTATCACATCAATCAGATGGTCAGCGACATGGGTCCTACGACGGTGCTGCTTTTCATCGGACTGTTCCTTATTGTGACAACGCTGCTGAAGACGGCCACCTACTTCTTCGCCGCCTCCAGCGTGATACCCATCCGAACAGGTGTCGTGCGCGACATGCGTAACCAGCTGTACCAGAAAATCGTGAGCCTGCCCTTGGGTTTCTTTACCGAAGAGCGCAAGGGTGACATCATAGCCCGTATGACGGGTGACGTGCAGGAGGTAGAGAACAGCATCATGGCCTGTCTGGACTCTATGTTCAAGAACCCCATCCTGATACTCTCCTACTTCACCACTCTGGTGCTCATCTCGTGGCAGCTGACGCTGTTTTCCATCATCACCATTCCGCTTATCGGATGGTTCATGGGTTGGATGGGCCGTAAACTGAAGGCTCAGAGCATCAAGGCTCAGGCCTTGTGGAGCGACACCATGAGCGTGGTGGAGGAAACGCTAGGCGGACTGCGCATCATCAAGGCTTTCTGTGCCGAGGACAAGATGGAAAAGAAGTTCAACACCATTAACTCCACCTATCGCAACGACATCATGCGAGTGAACATACGTCAACAGGCAGCCCACCCGATGAGTGAGTTCCTTGGCACGTGTATGATTGTCATTGTGCTGTGGTTCGGCGGCGTGCTGGTGCTCAACAACGAGACGCTTTCCGGTCCGACGTTCATCTACTACATGGTCATTCTCTACAGCATCATCAACCCGCTGAAGGAAGTATCGAAGGTGGGCTATGGTATTCCCAAGGGACTGGCCTCTATGGAGCGTATCGACAAAATCCTCATGGCTGAAAACACCATCCAGGAAGTGGAACATCCCCAACACATCGCAGCGTTCGAGCATCAGATAGAGTTCCGTAACGTGTCGTTCCGCTATGGCGAACAGTGGGTACTGCGCAACGTCAACCTGACGATTCCCAAGGGCAAGACCATTGCCATTGTGGGACAGAGCGGCAGCGGCAAATCAACGCTCGTCGATCTTATTCCACGCTATTACGATGTACAGGAGGGCGAGGTGCTGATTGACGGCATCAACGTGAAGGACCTGGGCATCTACGACCTGCGCCAGCTCATCGGTAACGTGAATCAGGAGGCTATCCTCTTCAACGATTCGTTCCGCAATAATATCTCCTTTGGCGTTGACAGCGCTACTGACGAACAGATTGCCGAAGCAGCACGCATAGCCAATGCCTACGACTTCATCATGCAGAGCGAGCAACAGTTCGACACCAATATCGGAGACCGTGGCGGCAGACTCTCAGGCGGACAGCGCCAGCGCGTCAGCATTGCCCGTGCCATTCTGAAGAATCCGCCCATCCTCATACTTGACGAGGCGACATCGGCTCTTGACACGGAGAGTGAACGACTGGTGCAGGACGCACTGGAACGACTGATGAAGACTCGTACTACGGTGGCCATTGCCCACCGTCTGTCAACCATCAAGAATGCCGACGAGATATGTGTGTTGCACGAAGGACGTATCGTAGAGCGTGGCACTCACGAGGAACTGCTTGCTATGGACGGCTACTACAAGAAGCTGAACGAAATGCAGAAAGTTTAAAGGTTCGGGGGGCATGGTTAAGAGGGTTGTCTATCTGTTGAAGGTCTATTTGTGGACGCTGCTGGTGTTCCTCATCGCCAAGGTGTGCTTCATGTTCTTCTGCCGTGAGGGACATGAGTTTGCTGCAAGCGATGTGTGGGACGTGCTGATACACGGATTGAGTCTCGACCTGTCAACAGCCCTGTACATCTTCAGTCTGCCGTTTCTCTGCATGATTGCTGCCATTTGGTGTGGTTCGGCCAAACCCCTCCGCTATATTCTCAGAGGTTATTTCGGCATCATCAGCCTTGCCCTTGCCTTGGCGTTTGTGGCTGACACGAGCCTCTATCCCTTCTGGGGCTTCAAGCTCGACGCCTCGTGTCTGCAGTATCTGGAGACTCCCACTGAGGCAATGGCGAGTGTGACAACAGGCTATCTGCTCATTAGACTAGTTATACTAGTCATACTAGTTGTACTAGTTTACCTGGGATATACCTGGCCGCGCTGGAACCTCATTCCCAGTCGTCACCGCATTGTGGAAACAATCGTGGCACTGGCCTGCATTCCGCTCATTGTCATTGGTATTCGTGGAGGATTGGATGAATCGACGACCAACATCGGACAGGTGTATTACTCCCAAAACCAGTTCCTGAACCACTCTGCCGTCAACCCCGTGTTCAGCTTCATGGCATCCTTCGAGAAGACGGCCAGCAACAATACGGTCTATCACTTTATGGACGACCAGCAGTGTGAGCAGCTCATCCAGCAGCTTTACAATACGGAAAGCATAGAGAGCGACACCTTGCTGAACACCCGTACGCCGAATATCATACTTATTCTGATGGAAGGATGTGGCGGCGAGTTTACGGAGATTGCAGGCAGGACAGACATCACGCCTAACCTAAACCAATTGACCAAAGAAGGCATCTACTTCACTAACTGCTATGGCAACACGTGGCGTACTGACCGAGGAACCGTCTGCACATGGAGTGGCTACCCGTCATTCCCGACAATGTCGGTCATGAAGATTCCTGCTAAGTCACGAACAATGCCAAACATAGCCAGAACACTGGCCGAAGAACGGGGTTACACCACCTCTTTCCTGTATGGTGGCGACATCAACTTCACCAACATGCGCAGCTATCTCATTACAGGTGGCTTCCAGATGCTGAAATGGAAAAATGACTACACGTCTGACGAGCAGAAGAGCGCACAATGGGGCGTACGTGACGACATCACCTTCGAAAGCCTATACGAAATGGCTACCACCCAACAGCAGCCGTTCCTCATCGGTCACCTGACGCTAAGCAGTCACCAGCCTTGGGATGTCCCCATTCACCAGCTGGATGACGAGGTGTTCAACGCCTTCTACTATCTGGACCAATGCATAGGCCGTTTCATTGGGAAGTTTCGCCAGACGCCTGTCTGGAAAAACACACTCGTTATCCTGCTGCCTGACCACGGCATTCCCTATCAGAACATCCATGAGGGTGGGAAACTCGTCAACCACATCCCGATGATATGGGTGGGAGGAGCCGTCAAGGAGCCTCGACGCATCGAGCAGGTATGCAACCAGACCGACCTGCCTGCCACGTTGCTGGGACAGCTGGGCTTGTCCCACGACCAGTTCACGTTTAGTCGCGATGTGCTGAGCACTACCTATACGACCCCTTTTGCTGTCAACACCTATGACGACGGATTTGCCATGTACGACAGCACCAGCTTCGTCAACTATGACTTCATCAGCAACCGTGTGGTGGAATCGGAAGGCCCCCATGTTGAACTTCTCATCCAGCGTGCCAAGGCCATCCTGCAGGCAGCATCCAAAGACTTGAATGAACGATGAAACGCCTACTTGACAAAATAGGATCCCCTCTGGTGGCAGTTATCTGGAACCTGCTGCTCGTCTATCTGACTTATCAGGTAGCACGGTTGGAATATGCCTGGGAGAATGTACAGTACCTGACCTATACGTTAGAGGTTTTCATGGGCGGTCTGCTGTTCGACACCTCCGCCATTCTCTATACCAATGCGCTCTACATCGTCATGATGCTCTTTCCGCTTCACTGGAAGGAGAATGCCGTTTGGCATCGCATCTGCCAATGGCTGTTTGTGGTGGTCAACAGTCTGGCCTTTGCCATCAACCTCATGGACTCCGTCTATTTCCAATACACCATGCGGCGCACCACGACCACCGTGTTCAGTGAGTTCTCCAACGAGGGCAACCTGTTCGGCATTATCGGAACGGAACTGCTCCGTCACTGGTATCTTGTCCTGCTGTTTGCTATCGTGGTCGTTTTGCTATGGAAGCTCTATGCAAGCCCCAAGCTAGATTATCGCAAACTGCAACACTGGTGGCGCTATGATGTGGTCTGCCTGTTATCGCTGGCCGCTGTTGTTCCTTTGTGTGTAGCTGGCATGCGTGGCGGCTTCACCACAGCTGTACGTCCCATCACCATCTCAAATGCCAATCAGTATGCAGCCCGTCCCACTGACGCTGCACTGGTGCTCAACACACCTTTCTCGCTCATCCGTACCATCGGCAAGAGCGTCTTCACCGTTCCCAAGTATTTTGAGAGCGAAGCAGCCATGGAACGTATCTACAGCCCTGTCCACGCTGGTAACGACACGCTGACGATGGTGAAGAAAAACGTGGTAGTACTCATTGTCGAAAGTTTCGGACGTGAATACATCGGTGCTCTGAACAAAGACCTTGAAGGAGGTGCCTATAAAGGGTACACACCTTGTGTGGATTCGCTCATCGCCCGTAGCACCACCTTCCGCTATAGCTTCTGCAACGGCCGCAAGAGCATCGACGGCATGCCCAGCATCCTTTCCAGCATACCTATGTTTGTGGAGCCTTTCATCCTGACACCGTCTTCTATGAACGACTTTACAGGACTGGCAGGCATCTTGGGACAAGAGGGGTACGAGACGGCCTTCTTTCATGGGGCACAGAACGGTTCAATGGGCTTCCAGGCCTTCGCCCGCAAGACTGGGTTCCAGCATTACTTCGGCCGCACAGAGTACGAGGCGGAACGAGGCACCAACGACTTCGACGGCACCTGGGCTATCTGGGATGAGCCTTTCCTGCAATACTATGCTGAGGAGATGTCGAAACTCAAGCAGCCCTTTATGACAGCCGTCTTCACCGCTTCCAGCCACCACCCCTTTGTGGTGCCTGAACAATACAAACAGCAGTTCCCTGAAGAACACCTGCCCATTCAGAAGTGCATCCGCTATACCGATATGGCCATTGGTCGTTTCTTCGAGACTGCCAGTCGTCAGCCGTGGTTCAATAATACCATCTTCGTCATGACCAGCGACCACACCAACATGAGCGACCATGCCGAATACCAAAGCGACCTGGGCGGTTTCTGTTCACCTATTATAATATATGAGCCTGGTCGTGAGCCGGAGGTGCAGGACAAGATAGCCCAGCAGATTGACATTCTGCCTACTGTTTTGGGTATGCTGGACTATCCCAAACCCTATTTCGGCTTTGGCATCGACGTGCTCAGCACCCCACAGGAGCAGACGTGGGCTGTCAACTACCTGAACGGCATCTATCAGTATGTGCGCTATGGCTACGTCCTTCAGTTTGACGGCACAACAACCAAGGCCGTCTATCGTCTTGATGACCGTCTAATGAAACACAACCTGAAAGGAAAAGTCAAGGAACAGGCACAGATGGAGCACGAACTGAAAGCCATTATCCAGCAATACATGGAGCGCATGACACAGAACCGACTTTCGACCATCTTTGCAAAATAAATATGAGTATGTATAAGCTATAGATATTATGGAAAAGAATACAAAAAGATTGCTATTGCTACTTGTTGCCGTCATCTTAGTTACTGCCATACAAGGTCAAAGGGTTCTTGGCAGGAGTCATGAGACCTCACCCAACGGGAAGTTGCAAGTACAGACCGTTGACAAGAAACTTGTCATCAAGTACAAAGACCAAAAGGTCCTGG
>CAMVQS010000016.1 GCA_947169685.1 uncultured Prevotella sp.
ACGAAAATATCACGATTTTAGTGTGACAGATTACACGCGGTTATGCAGGTGACCCGAAATAAGAAAGAGACACTCCAAATGGGGTGTCTCTTTCTTATTCTGCGTTTTCAGTGAATTACTCGGCAACGGTATTGCGACGCTTCTCCTTGATGCGTGCAGCCTTACCAGTGAGCTTGCGCAGGTAGTACAGCTTAGCGCGACGTACCTTACCAACCTTGTTCACTTCGATGCTCTCAATGTTGGGAGACTCGAGGGGGAAGATACGCTCCACACCTACGGTACCTGACATCTTGCGAACAGTAAAACGCTTCTTCTCGCCTTCGCCGCAAATCTTGATGACGACGCCGCGATAGAGCTGGATACGCTCCTTAGAACCCTCGATAATTTTGTAAGCGACAGTTACAGTGTCACCAGCCTTGAAACTGGGGTGCTGCTTGCCGGTTGCAAATGCTTCTTCAGCAACTTTAATTAAATCCATTTCTCTTTTAAATTAAACGGTTGTTGTTATCGTTCCTACGCAACATAACAGGCAACTCTCCTATCTTCCTGCCAGCGATTACGCGGAAAGCGGGTGCAAAGGTACAACTTTTCCCTCATTCCCCCAAACTTTTTCGTGAGTTTTTGCAAAAAGAATGGAAAATCGTACATTTATAATGAGGAAGCCTTTATGGTTTTGGGGGAGTTAATTGTAAAATGCAGTTTGCAATCTGAGTGTCAAGATGCCGTGAGGATGTGAAATAATTTAAAAAAGAATATATAAGAGCAGAAAAACTCTAAACTCTAACCCCAAAACTCTAAACTTTTTTTGTACCTTTGCATCCGGAAAATTCAACTAACGTTTTTAAATATAATAAAGTATTATGGTAAACTACAAAGATTTAGGTCTCGTGAATACCCGCGAGATGTTCAAGAGAGCAGTGGCCGGCGGCTATGCCATCCCCGCTTTCAACTTCAACACTATGGAGCAGATGCAGGCTATCGTGATGGCCGCTGTTGAGACAAAGTCTCCTGTTATCATGCAGGTGTCTAAGGGTGCCCGCAACTATGCCAACGCTACCATCCTGCGTTACATGGCTGAAGGTGCTGTGGCTTACGCTAAGGAGCTGGGCTGTGAGCATCCTGAAATCGTGCTCCACCTCGACCACGGTGACACCTTCGAGCTCTGTAAGGATTGCATTGACATGGGCTTCTCTTCAGTGATGATCGATGGATCTTCACTGCCATATGAGGAGAACATCGCTTTGGCTAAGAAGGTTGTTGACTATGCTCATCAGTTTGATGTAACAGTTGAGGCTGAGCTCGGTGTGCTCGCTGGTGTTGAGGATGAGGTTGCTGCTGCAGAGTCTCATTATACCAAGCCTGAGGAGGTGATTGACTTCTCTACCCGCACAGGTTGCGATTCACTGGCTATCTCTATCGGTACCTCTCACGGTGCTCACAAGTTCACTCCAGAGCAGTGCACACTGGTGAACGGCGTGCTCGTTCCACCGCCATTGGCATTCGATATCCTGCATGAGATTGAGAAGAAGCTCCCCGGATTCCCCATCGTGCTCCACGGTTCTTCTTCAGTTCCTATGGAAGAGGTTAACACCATCAACCAGTATGGTGGTCACCTCGAGGCCGCTATCGGTATCCCCGAGGAACAGCTGCGTGAGGCTTCAAAGAGCGCTGTCTGCAAGATCAACATCGACTCAGACTCTCGTCTGGCTATGACCGCTGCTATCCGCAAGCACCTGGCTGAGCATCCTGGAGACTTCGATCCTCGCCAGTATCTGAAGCCCGCTCGTGAGAACATGAAGAAGATGTACATCCACAAGATTGTGAATGTGCTCGGTTCTGACGGCAAGTTGGCGATTAAGTGAGCGGAAAGCTGAGCTTGCTCATGCTTTCCCGAGCGTGAGCCAACTCGACGAAGTCAAGCTCGCTGAGTAAGCTTCTAATACAATGATAACAAGAAAGTGAGTTGACGAATGGTCAACTCACTTTCTTGTTTCTATTCTCTCTAAGTTATCTTGGCATATCGGCATCGAGTTTCTCCATGCCTCCCGTAACGGGGTTGAGCAGCACGTGCGTGGTATAGCGTTTATTGAAAAGCTCACCACTCAGCAGTTCCACGTTGCCGAACTGACCAGCAAGGAAGTCGGAGGTGAGGAGCGTCTTTGTGCTGTTGGTAACGCTGACGCGGATGCGTCCAGGCACGTTGACATAGATACCGCTCTCAGGAACCTTCTTTTTCTTGCCTTCCTCTACTACCACAGGAGGTGCTACGGTATGCAGGTCCTCGACGGTGATGTAGTAAGGCTCACCTGAAAGGTCATCGGCATCGACCAGCCCTAACTGCTGGGAGAGACGGAACAGAACGTTGTTCTTGACCTCGGTCGTGGGGCAAAGGGTGATGACGTGTTCGATGGTGTCGCAAGTGGTGGTACCGGAGAAGAACTGGCTGAGAGCCTGGTTCTGCAGGTCGAGCTGTTCGAGCATGATGCGTAGCTGCTCACCATCCTTCGGCATGTAGTCGGCCTCGCCGCGTGTCAGCATGTTCTTGCTCTCGCGGATAGTGAGAATCTCTTGTGCAATGAGCTCTGCCCGTTTGGCAACGCTGCCTGCGGCGAGTATATCCTCGTTCAGGTAGAGGCGAGGGTCAAGAGTAGGACGGTGAGTGGTAAAGGTTGAAGGCTGCGGGATGGCGGATAACGGATTGGGGACGGGCGACTGTGGATTGATGGCCAGCAGAATGCCGTCGTCCGTCAGCTGCATGTTAGAGGCAGCCGTCTTGACGTTGAACTTCACCACGTAACACTTGGCGGTATCGGCCTCACCATAGGTGGTCATTTTGATATCGGTGACACGATAGTTGACGGTGGGCGTAGTCTTGACGTCATGCAGGGCGAGGTAATACTCGGCGTAGCCGGCAAATTCGCCTGGGGTATAGTTGGTCTTCTCCACCTGTACCACGAAGCGCATGGCAGTCTTGGGGAGGTAATAGACGGCTCCTTCGGGGGTGACACCAGGATGGTATTTCGTGAGCTGTGTTTGTGCAGCTACACTGCTAAATGATAAGTGACTAATGATAAGTGATAAACCGATGAGAATACGTTTCATGATGTTTAGTCGTTAAGTCGTTTGAATGCTTCAGGCAGGTACTGAATGAGGTCGCTGGCAATGAGGCTCTCCATGCCTACATGCTTGGCGGCAATATCACCCGCCAGACCGTGCAGATACATGCCTACCACGCAGGCGTCGCGCTGCTGATAGCCACGTGCCAGCAGGGCTGTGATGATGCCTGTGAGGACGTCGCCGCTGCCTGCTGTCGCCATGCCTGCGTTGCCTGTGTTGTTGAACATGACGTGACCGTCAGGACAGCACAGGGCGGAATAATGACCTTTCAGAATGACGTAGCCCTGCAGACGCTCTGCCAGCTCACGGGCCTTTGTCAGGCGCTCGTAGCTGTCGGCACAGTGTCCCTCCATGCGGTCGAACTCTTTGGGGTGTGGGGTGATGATGATGCCCTTGGGTAGTTGTGACATCCAAGCACGGTGGTTGGCCAGCATGTTCAGGGCGTCAGCGTCGGCCACGACGGGGCACTGGGTGCGTCGCAGCTGGGCGATGAGGGCAATGGCCGATGTCTCGTTTTGTCCGAGTCCGGGACCGATGCCCAATGCGGTATAGCCCTCGGTATCGACAGCCTCAGAAAACATGGTCTCTTCGGTATCCATCTGTACGATGGCTTCCGGGACGGATATCTGCAGGATGACATTATTGCGCTTTGGGGAGTGGACGGTCACCTTGCCAGCACCTGAGCGTAGGCAGGCTTTGGCGGCCAGCACAGCAGCCCCGGCCATGCCGTAGCTGCCGGCAATGAGCAGGGCATTACCCATGTTGCCTTTGTGGGCATAACGGTCACGTCCCAGTATGAGCGGACGTATCTCGGTCTCCTCGATGATGTTATACTGGGCGTCAATCTTCTGGATGCCCTCTGCGCTAAGGCGGATGTCGAGCACCCGTACCTTACCGAGGAATGTCTGGTTCTCAGGGAAGAAGAACGCCAGTTTGGGTTGCTGGAGCGTCAGCGTCAGGTCAGCCTTGATAATATTGGTCTTGATGTTGTAGGTGTTGTCCTCGCTCATCATTCCTGACGGCAGATCGATGCTCACTACACGCGACGGTGAGGCGTTGATGTACTTGACCAGCGAAGCAAAGCCTCCTGCCAGGGGTTTGTTGAGTCCGGAGCCGAACAGCCCGTCGATGACCAGCATGTCAGCCTCCAGCTGGGGCGGCTCAAACTCCTGAGTCACCTCAACGAATGACTGTATCATCTTACACTCCGTGAGACGCTGGCGGTTGATGGTGCAGTCGCTCGACAACTGTCCGGAAATGTTGAAGAGGTAGGCTGACACCATGTAGTTGGCTTCCGCCAAGAGGCGTGCCACTGCCAGTGCATCACCACCGTTATTACCTGGTCCGGCAAAGACGACGACAGGCGTCGAACTGGGCCACTGTTCACAAATGGCACGTACGAGTGCCTTGGCAGCACGCTCCATCAGATCAATGGACTCGATGGGCTCATGTTGAATGGTGTATTGGTCAAGCTCATGTATCTGAGCACCGGTAAATATCTTCATACGGTGGCAAAGGTACGAATAAGTGAGAAGAAAACCAAAATTTTTTTGAGTTTTCTCGAACGGAAGTACTTTCGACGATAGTCAAAGGTACAAAATAATTGATAATTGATAATTGAAAATTCAAAAATATTTTGTAATTTTGCATCAAAATATTAGAATTACTATTATGAGCATCGTTAAAATCAAGGACAAGACGTTCCAAACGTCCATCACAAAGGCTGAAATCAGCGCCCACATCAAAGAAGTTGCTGCACGCATCAACAAGGACATGGAAGGCAAGAATCCGTTGCTGTTGGGTGTGCTCAATGGCTCGTTTATCTTTGCTGCCGACCTGATGCGTGAGTTGACCATTCCCTGTGAGATTTCGTTTGTCAAGCTGGCCTCGTATCAGGGTACGACGTCAACGGGTAAGGTGCACGAAGTACTGGGTATCAATGAAGACCTGAACAACCGTCATGTCATCATTGTGGAAGACATTGTCGATACAGGCCGTACCATGAAACAGATGCTGGAGTCGCTGGGAACCCGCCATCCTGCTTCCCTGCATATCTGCACGCTCTTTGTGAAGCCCGACAAGCTGGAGGAGCCGCTCGATATTGAGTATGCTGCCTTCTCAATCCCCAATGACTTCATTGTGGGATACGGACTGGACTACGATCAGGAGGGACGTAACCTTCCGGAGATTTATACACTCGTAGAAGAATAATAGACAGGATATGAAATTCGTCAAGTTGCCATTTATGCCAAGCGATGTGGAATCAGGTAAGAACAAGACTGACCTGATGACCGACTTGTGGTATAAGGGCAAGGAAATCAAGAAAACACAAAACAAACAAGATAGAAGAATTAAAATGAAGAACATTGTAATTTTTGGTGCTCCAGGTTCAGGTAAGGGAACACAGAGCGACAAACTCATTGAGGAGTACGGGCTGGGACACATCTCGACCGGCGACGTGCTACGTGAGGAAATCAAGAAAGGTACGGAACTGGGCAAGACCGCCCAGAGTTATATTGACAAGGGTAACCTGATTCCCGACGAGCTGATGGTTAGCATCCTTGCTGGTGTCTATGACTCGTTCGGACGTGGACACAAGGGCGTCATCTTCGACGGCTTTCCTCGTACTATTCCGCAGGCAGAAGCTCTGAAGCAAATGCTCAGCGAGCGTGGTGACAAAGTGGCTGCCATGATTGAGCTCGACGTGCCTGAGGAGGAGTTGATGAAGCGTCTCATCCTGCGCGGACAGCAGAGCGGACGTGCCGACGACAACGAGGAAACCATCAAGAAGCGCCTTGTGGTGTATCACTCGCAGACGCAGCCGCTCATTGAGTGGTACAAGCAGGAGGGCTTGCACCACCATATTAATGGTTTAGGTGAGCTGGATCGTATCTTTGCAGACATTAAAGCGGTCATAGACAATTTGTAATGGAAAGTAATTTCGTTGACTACGTCAAGATATACTGCCGTTCGGGCAAGGGCGGACGAGGGTCGATGCACCTTCGTCACGTGAAGTATAACCCCAACGGCGGACCTGACGGTGGCGACGGTGGTAAGGGTGGTAGCATTATCCTGCGTGGCAATCATAACTACTGGACGTTGCTGCACCTGAAGTACGAACGTCATATCTTTGCCGAGCACGGAGGAAATGGCGGTAAGGACAAGTGTCACGGTACCGACGGCAAGGACGTATATATTGACGTGCCCTGTGGTACGGTGGTCTATAATGCTGAAACGGGAAAGTACGTCTGTGACGTTACCTACGACGGTCAGGAAGTGCTGCTGTTGAAGGGCGGACGTGGCGGACTGGGTAATTTCCAGTTTCGTTCGGCCACCAATCAGGCACCACGCTACGCACAGCCTGGCGAGCCCATGCAGGAGATGATCATCATTCTCGAGCTGAAGCTGCTGGCTGACGTGGGACTAGTGGGCTTCCCCAATGCAGGAAAGTCAACGCTGGTGTCGGCACTGTCGAACGCCCGTCCGAAGATTGCCAATTATCCCTTCACCACGATGGAACCTTCGCTAGGTATCGTGGGTTATCGCGACAACCAATCGTTTGTGATGGCTGACATTCCAGGTATCATTGAAGGTGCCAGTGAGGGACGTGGCCTGGGTTTGCGTTTCCTGCGGCATATTGAGCGTAACTCATTGCTGCTGTTCATGGTGTCAGGAGACACCGATGACATACGAAAGGAGTATGAGATTCTGCTCAATGAGTTGCGACAGTTCAATCCGGAACTGATGGACAAGCATCGCGTGCTGGCTGTCACCAAATGTGACCTACTTGATGAAGAACTGATTGAGATGCTGCGTGAGACTGTACCGACAGACATCCCCGTTGTCTTCATCTCGGCCGTTACCAACAAGGGACTGGACGAACTGAAGGACGTGCTGTGGCATGAGCTGAATGCTGAGAGCAATAAACTGGCAGCAGTCACGACGTCGGAGTCTATCGTTCACCGTGATAAGGATATGAGTTTGTTTGCTGCCGAGCTGGCTGACGAAGGCGAGGACGAGGACATCGAGTATCTTGATGAGGACGATCTGGAAGATTTCGAAGACTTCGAATACGAAGAGGACGAAGAATAATAGAAGATAAATTCTAGCAGCAATAAAAAAGGCTTCCCGAACAGGAAGCCTTATATTTTTGGTTGTTTGAAAATGCTTAGTTGTACTTGATAACCTGACCAGGGGTCAGACGGAAGCTCTTGCCGATACGGTTCAGCTTGCAAAGCTTGTCAACTGTCGTACCACGCTTGCGGGCAATAGAGTAGAGCGTCTCCCCCTTGGTAACCTTGTGGAAACGAATGTTGCTGACGTTGGTAACATTATTGGTCGTGTTGGTTGTGTTGGTTACGTTGGTGTTCTGACGAGTAGCAGGTGTAGCGGCTGCGATAGCATTACTGATAGGCTCAGCATCTGTAACAGAAGAGTTGCTGGCACCACGCAGACGGGTAGCCTGTGCTGACTCGCCGTCGTAGGTAGCCTTACGGAAAACATAATAGTCGGCAACCACGTCCTGATTCTTGAAGTCGAACATGAGCGCAGGGTTCAAAGCGATGCCACAGAGACGAGTCTCAAAGTGCAGGTGTGAACCTGTGCTACGACCAGTGTTACCACCCAGACCGATGACTTCACCAGCTCTTACAACCTGATTCTCCTTCACCAACTGTGCAGACATGTGACCATAGACAGTCTCCAGTCCGTTGTCGTGACGGATGACTACGTACTTACCATAGCCACGCGGCTCATAGCGTACGATACGTACCTTTCCAGCGAATGCAGCACGGATGGTGTCGCCAATATAGACTTTGATGTCCAGACCCTTGTGCTGGCGTCCCCAACGTGAGCCGAAGTTAGAGGTTACAACACGGCTTGGTGTCGGCATGTGGAAACCACGCAGGTCAATACGGAATTCATCGGGGAGTAATCCGTTAGAACGGCTTACATATCTGTTGTCCCAGTCCTGATAGAGATCAGTGCCAGGGAGCTCGGTTGCTTCGGTGTGACGTAATTGATTGAATGCTATTGAATCGACAGCCTTCATCTTGCGGTCGATAGGTGCTTGGTTGGCCAGCAAGTCCTGTCCCATCATCGGAAGAGTACTCAGTGTTGCCAATGTCATGAATGCGATTGTCTTAAGCTTCTTTTTTAAAATCATAATTTAAAATTAAGTTCTGGTTTTTTGAGACAAACATAGGTGCCTCGTGAGAAAAGAACGGTGCAAAGGTAATAATTATTTTGCAAAGAACAAGGGCATTAACACTATTTGTGTGTATTTTAACACTTTTCAATCAGGAGATAACACCCCAGTTAATATTCGTTTTCTTGAGCTCACGCAACCGGTTCCAGAGCATCAGATACTTCGTGTCCTGACAGGTGGGATCATCCTCGATGATGCGTCGTGCCTCGTCGCGAGCCAGTTGTACTAGCTGTCCGTCGCGGGCTATGTCGGCTATCTTCAGGTCGAAGGCCATACCACTCTGCTGGGTGCCTTCCAGGTCACCAGGGCCGCGTAGCTTGAGGTCGGCTTCGGCAATGCGAAAACCGTCGTTCGTCTCACACATGATGTCAATGCGCTTACGCGTCTCTGTGCTGAGCTGATAGCCTGTGACGAGGATGCAATACGACTGGTCGGCACCACGTCCCACACGTCCGCGCAACTGGTGCAGTTGGCTGAGGCCAAAGCGCTGGGCTTCAAGGATAACCATCACGGAGGCATTGGGTACGTTGACGCCAACCTCGATGACAGTCGTTGCGACAAGCATCTGTGTCTCGCCGCTGACAAAGCGTTGCATCTCCTCTTCCTTGTCCTTGGGCTTCATCTTGCCGTGTACCTTGCTCAGACGGTATTCCGGGAAGGTGGCCTTCAGTTGTTCGAAGCCGTCCTCAAGGTTCTTCAGGTCCATGTTTTCACTCTCCTCGATAAGCGGAAAGACGATATAAACTTGTCGTCCTTCGTTGATTTGTCGGCGGATGCCTTCATAGAGCGAACCAAGCCGGCGGTCATAGACGTGGAGGGTGCGTACTGGCTTGCGACCAGGCGGCAGCTCGTCGATGACACTCACGTCGAGGTCACCGTACAGGGTCATAGCCAGTGTGCGGGGAATGGGGGTTGCCGTCATTACCAGCACGTGGGGCGGGTTGGTGCTTTTGTTCCACAGCTTGGCACGCTGAGCCACACCGAAGCGGTGTTGTTCATCGACTACCACCATACCCAAACGGGCAAACTGCACCGTGTCCTCAATGACGGCATGGGTACCCACGAGTATCTGTACCTCGCCTGTCAGCAGGCCGTCGAGCACCTCTTGGCGTTTCTTGCCTTTCACGATGCCAGTCAACAGTTCTACGCAGATAGGCATGTTACCCAAGAAGTCACGAATGGTCTGCAGGTGCTGCTCGGCCAGAATCTCTGTCGGTGCCATGATACAGGCCTGATAGCCGTTGTCGAGTGCGATGAGCATGGACATCAGAGCCACCAGCGTCTTGCCAGAGCCTACGTCGCCTTGTAGCAAACGGTTCATCTGTCGTCCGCTGCCCATGTCCTGTCGTATTTCGCGGATAACACGCTTCTGGGCGTTGGTCAGTTCAAAGGGCAGGTGGAAATGGTAGAAAGTGTTGAATAACTCACCTACGCGGCTAAACACATAGCCTCGGTACTTACGGCGCTGATCGCTTGCGTATCTTAGAATATTCAGTTGTACGTAAAACAATTCCTCGAACTTCAGGCGTACACGAGCACGTTCCAAATCCTTTGCGTTCTGTGGATAATGGATGGTACGCAGGGCCTCGTCACGTCCCATCAGGTGCAGGCGCTCCGTAATGAAGGGTGGAAGCGTCTCTGCTACTGGTTCCTTGATGATGCTCACCATGGTCTTGGTCAGCTTCTCGATGGCGTGTGAGTTGAGACCAGCCTTCTTCATCTTCTCCGAGGTGTTGTAGTAAGGCTGCATACCCATGGTCGAGAGCTCCATACTCTCTGCCTCCTCTATGTCCGGATGTGCCACTTGAATACGCCCGTTGAATACGGCTGGCCGTCCGAAGACGATGTACTTCCTGCCAACCTTATAGTGTGTCGTGATATTCTTGGTGTAATTGAACCAGACGAGGTCCATCACCTTGCCGCTACCGTCTGTGAAGTGAGCTACCACACGTTCCTTGCGAGCACTCATCTTGAACGTCTCAAAGCTGAGGATATGTCCGCAAACCTGCACAAAAGGCATGTCGCCCGTCAGTTCGCGGATGGAGTAGATACGGCTACGATCTACATACTTGTAGGGGTAGTACTGCAGCAAGTCACCAACGGTATTGATGCCCAGTTCCTGGCTGAGCATCTTCCTGCGATTGGGCCCGACGCCAGGCAGGTATTGTATGTCCTGTTGGAGTATGCTAGGCATAGCTATTTGAGCAAGGCTTCTGCTATCTTCAAATCGAATGGTGTGGTAATCTTGATGTTCTCACGGTTGCCCTCGACGAGGGTGATATCGAAACCAAAAACTTCGACCACACTGGCATCGTCGGTGAAGCCGTCGTTATAGGGCTGGCGGTTAGCGGATTTTAATAGTTGAATGTCAAAGCATTGGGGCGTCTGTACCAGACGGTAGTCACCTCGCGCCTTTGTGCCTTCAGTAATGTGGCGCAAAGTTTCAACCACAGGAACGACGGGGATGACGGCTTTTTTCTCGCGGGCAGTCTCGTAGCAGTGACGAATGACCTCAAGACTGGGAAATGGCCGCACACCGTCGTGCACACCTACCACGCCCTCAGCGTCATCGGGTATCAGTGCCAAGCCATGTTGCACACTGTGGAAGCGCGTCTCGCCACCATCGACTAAGAGGTAAGACCCACCCCTGTCCCCTCCCTGTTGAGGGAGGGGGAAAGAGTATTGCTGGCACAATTCTTTCCAGTATTCCTGTTGTGCTTTGGGCAATACAAGGATAATCTGCAAGTCCTTGGAGTATTCGCGGAAACGTTCGATGGTGCGCATGAGCACCGGTTTCCCGCCGATGGGCAGGAACTGCTTGGGAATGTCCGTTCCCATGCGTAGTCCCTTTCCGCCTGCTACGATGATTACATAATCCATCAGCCTTTCATCAGATGTTTGAAACGCATACCCTCGGCTATCTGGTCGGCGGTAGCATGGTTAACCAGCTGTGCCAACAGCTCATAGGCGTAGGGGAAGGCAGCAGCAGGTCCTTCTGCTGTAGTGATATTGCCATCAACCGTTACCAGCTCGCCCGTATAGGTGGCATCTGTCAGCATCTGCTCAAAGCCTGGATAGCAGGTGGCACGTTTGCCGTTCAGGAGGCCCAACTGAGCAAGTACCACAGCAGGAGCCGCACAGATGGCAGAAATCTTCTTACCTTTCTCGTTCTGCTTCAGTAGTGCCTGACACAGTTTTTCGTTTGCATACAGGTTGCTGGCACCAGGCATTCCACCAGGCAGCATCAGCAGGTCGGCCTTGTCGGTCTCGGCCTCCATCAGCATGAGGTCAGCCTCAATATTCACACCGTGAGCCGATGTAACGACATAACCGTCGCCAATGCTCACTATCTTCACATCCACGCCGCCGCGACGCAGCACGTCTAGCGGAATGAGGGCCTCGACATCCTCGAAACCTTCTGCCAAAAACATATAAACCTTTGCCATCGTATTATTGTAATGCTTGTAAGTATTGCTTGATTGTTTCACGCAGTCCCATATAGAGGGCATCGCAGATAATGGCATGTCCGATGCTTACCTCGTCGAGCCAGGGTATCTGCTGATGGAAGTAGTGCAGGTTCACCAACGACAGGTCGTGACCGGCATTTAGACCTAGTCCCTGTCGGCGAGCTTCCTCAGCCGCCTCGATGAATGGGGCAATGGCTGCCTCACGGTCTGCCAGATAACCCGATGCGTAGGGCTCTGTGTAGAGTTCCACACGGTCGGCGCCGCACAGCTTGGCACCCTCCACCATCCGTTGGTCGGGGTCCACAAAGATGCTCGTGCGGATGCCTGCCTCGCGGAAACGCCCACAGATATCCGTCAGGAACTGCTTATTCTCCAGCGTGTCCCAACCGTGGTTGCTCGTCAGCTGGTCATGTCCGTCGGGCACCAGCGTCACCTGCTTGGGTCTTACCTCCAACACCAGTTCCGTGAACGAGTCGATGGGGTTACCCTCAATATTGAACTCTGTGGTAATGAGCGGCTTCAGCAGACGAACATCCGCATATCTGATGTGCCGCTCGTCAGGACGTGGATGAACCGTGATGCCCTGTGCACCAAACATTTCGCAGTCCTGTGCCACGCGCTCCACGTCGGGGTTATTTCCTCCGCGGGCATTGCGCAATGTGGCCACCTTGTTGATATTTACACTTAATTTTGTCATTTTTATTTGCTTATTTGCTTGCTAATTCGTATATTTGCCGTCAAAATTACAAAATGTTTGGCAAATAACGGCATTTTCGCCCCTAAAATTTTTATGCATCGACGTAAATTAATTATCGCTTTGTTCGGCAATTGCTACCAAGCCAAGAAGTCGGCCAGCATCCAAGAAGTGCTCTCGTGCCTGAAAAAGTACGAGGCAGAGGTTCATGTGAATCGTGAGTATTTCGAGTTCCTGCAGCATACGGCAGGTGTCCAGCCGTCGTTTGCCCATGTGTTCGACAGCTACGAGGAACCCTACGACTACGCCATCTCCATGGGTGGTGACGGTACGTTGCTGCGCACAGCCAGCATGGTGGGAGCAGCCTCGACACCTATCATCGGTGTCAACATGGGACGTTTGGGCTTCCTGGCCGATATCCGCCCCGATGAGTTCGAACAGTGTATCAAGGATATCTTCAATGGTCATGTGACACTCGATGAGCGTTCGCTTTTGCAGGTCGATGCCGAGGGACAGCCTCTTGAGGGATACAACTGTGCCTTGAACGACGTGGCCATCCTGAAACGCGACAATGCTTCGATGATTTCCATCCGTGCTACCATTGACGGTGAGTACCTCACTACCTATCAAGCTGACGGACTGGTGATAAGCACACCGACAGGTTCTACAGCCTATTCGTTGTCAAACGGCGGACCTATCATCATTCCACAGACACGCGTATTCTCGATGACAGCCGTTGCTCCTCATTCACTGAATACCCGTCCGCTAGTCATTCCCGAAACGGCAACGCTGCAAATTGAGGTTGAGAGTCGTACCCACAACTTTCTCGTAGCCATCGACGGACGAAGCGAAAGTCTGCAGGACGATACGCGCCTGACGCTTCACCTGGCGCCCTATAAGGCACGAATCGTGAAACGCCCGCGTCAGAACCACTTCCAGACGCTTCGTGAAAAGATGATGTGGGGCGCCGACATGCGCGTATAAAACCTCAGCGATTATTCTTTGGGTAATTTCAGAATGAAGCGGCTGCCACCCGTGTAGCTGGAGTCGAGGGCAAGGTTGCCGCCTAACTGACGGGCAATGCGACGTGCTAGGGGAAGCCCCAGGCCAACACCCTCCTTATAGGCATCCACCTTGTAGAAGTGCTCAAAGATTTTCTCTTCATCTCCCTCTTTAATGCCACAGCCGGTATCTTCAATGCTGAAGCAGACCATCTGCTCCAGTTCGTCCTGATAGCAGCGTAGGGTGACGGTGCCTTCTTTCGTAAACTTCAGTGCGTTGTCTGTCAGCTGTTTCAGAATCTTGACCAGCTCCTGACGATTGGTCAGAATCTTGTAGCTATCCTTTAGGTTGGTATCGAAGTGAATCTGAATATTCTCCAGCTTGTTAATGTAGCCCTCGATGACACTTCTTACCACTTCATTACAACTGATGGTGTCGCCTTTGTCAATGAAGTTAATACTCTCTTTGCCCGATATATCCAGAATCTCGTCAACAATTCGGACAATGTTCTGAGTGCTGTGGGTGATGCGGCTGGCCATGTTGGCACGCTCCGTCTCGGTCATCAGCGTTTTCGGGTCGCTAATAATCTGTGCGTAGCCACTAATGACATTCAGCGGTGTGCGAATCTCGTGGCTCATGTTCTGCAGGAAACTAATCTTCATGCGCTCAGCCTCCTGTGCCTTGTCGCGGGCAATGAGCAGCTCATGGTTCTGCTGCTTCAACTGTTTCATATATTTACGCTTGCGAAGCCGACAGGCGGTGAATCCCATGAGTGCCACCAACACGGCAACGCCAAGAATACCCCATGACAAGTATTCATTACGCTTGGAACACTCTTCCTTCACCAGTTCGGCATGTTCCAGGTCGTTGGCGGAGCCTATCATTTCCTCACTCATGATGACATTGTTCACGGAGTCCTTGACAGTCATGTACTTTTTCTGCATCTCATAGGCCTTCATGATGTCGCCCGACAACTCGTAGATTTCCATCTGGAACTTGTATATGTCAGTAGTGTTTGTCAGTTTATTGGTAAACTGCAGAGCCTCGTCATATTTTCCGTCTGCAACGTATTTGCATATCTGCACGTAGTTGTAATAGGTCATGCTGAAGTCACTGCCCAGCCGTTCCTTCAGCTGCATGTATTCGGTGTAGGTCTTTCTCACCGTCACCCAGTCGCGCATGGTGTAGGCAATGATTGTCTTGAAGCCGATAGCATCACTGTACTCGTATTGCGCACCCAGTGCCTTGATTATCTCAATGGCACAGTTCAGGTGCTTCATGGCCTCCTGCGGCTCCGTGTCCATCTCGATGTTGGCCAAGTCCATATATAGCCCCACCAGATTGCCAGGCTGGGAGTGATCCACCTCGTTGAGCGCCTTCTCGAAATACTGGCGGGCAAGGGGTATGTTTCCGCGTAGCGAGAATATGAGTCCTCGCAATTGGGTAGCCTTATAGTATTGCTTTTCGGCCTTGCGCTGCTGCATGTCCCTTTGTATGTCCATTGTCTTGCGCATGGCACGGTAGAAGTGATTATGATTGACGTCGTACAATATCTCGTTTTCCCAGCCTTGATAGTAGCTATTTAGGTCCTCACGATTCAGGTAGTATTCCCTATACTGGGCACTGGCCTGATAGAACGATGTTTCGTTGTCGGAATTGAAGTATTTCTTCACTTCGTTCAACAGATGTGTACTCAAAGTATCTTCTTTGGTAGTCTGTGCCGTCACGACTGACGGAGTGCAGACAAGCATAAGTAGCAGTACGAAAAGAATTCGTAGGTTGATCATTAATTTTTAGGTATTTAATTACTAATTAAATGGTATCTGAATGCAAAGGTATATATTTTACACTAATTATGCAACTTTTATGACCATTTTTTTGCAAAAACCCTTATTTCTGCTGTCTCACGCGCGTAATTAAATAAGGTAATGCGGAATGCTTCAATTGTTAAAAGAGTATAAACGACAGAAGAAAATGACAGAAAAATTTGGAGGATAAACTTAGAAATGTTACTTTTGCAGTGTACTGTTAAAGTAGTACACTATAACAATGGTAACGGGAGCCTAGTAAAATAGAAGTTAAACAATAAATATAAATAAGTTATGATTGAGGTAAAGAACATCAGTTTTAAGTATGCAGGTCAGAAGAACCTGGTATTCGATGATTTCAGCTTCACGCTGAAGGAGAATAATATCTATGGTCTGCTGGGTAAGAACGGCACGGGCAAGAGCACGCTGCTGTATCTGATCAGCGGACTGCTGAGACCCAAGAAGGGTACTGTGAGTGTTGATGGTATCGACGCATACAAGAGACAGCCTGAGATGCTGCAGGAGATTTTCATCGTTCCTGAGGAATTCGACCTGCCCGCAATGTCGCTGGAGCAGTATGTGAAGATTAATGAGCCGTTCTATCCACGTTTCAGCCGTGAGGTGTTGGAGGCTTGTCTGAAGGACTTTGAGCTGACCACCGACCTGAAACTGAACGCCCTCTCGATGGGACAGAAGAAGAAGGCCTTTATTGCCTTCGCGATGGCTACGAACACAAAGTACCTGCTGATGGACGAGCCGACCAACGGGCTGGACATCCCCTCGAAGAGTCAGTTCCGCAAGGTGGTGGCACAGTATATGAACGACGACCGCCTGGTCATCATCTCTACCCATCAGGTACACGATGTGGAACAACTCCTGGACCACATCCTCATGCTCGACCAGCGGTCGCTGCTGCTCAATGCCTCCACACAGGAGATTATGGAGAAGTACACGTTTGAATATCGCCTGCCGCAGCAGATGGACGACACGGTGCTCTACGCCGAGCCCACGCTGCAGGGAAATGCCGTCATCGCCAAGCGCAACGCCGGTGACCCTGAGACGCAAGTGAACCTCGAACTATTGTTTAACGCTGTAACGAAAGGATTGGTAAAATGAAACAGTTTGATTTTAAGAGATTCGGTTGGATGCTGAAGAACCATTTTTGTGTGACACGCAACACGTGGTTAGGCGTCTTTGGTGTCTATACGCTGGTGTTGTTCCTGGCCGACTTATTCATCACACGAGTGCAGGGCATCAATTACAGCGAAGAATTGGAGCACGTTGGAATAAACGTTGTCCGCGAGATGTATGCTTCACAAGTCAATGGGTCGGCCGATTTCGGTCAGTTCTTCTTCCTTATTGCCATGATGATTTGTGCCTCCTTGATTTTCTCGCACCTGAAAACCAACGCGCGACGCTCCACTTTCCTGACGCTGCCAGCTTCGAATTTGGAGAAATACTTAGCCTGCTTCCTCCACGTCGTCGTATCGGTGGGCATTGGAACCTTCGTGGCTTATTGCATAGCCGATGGCTTACGCGTACTGACCGACCTGCTGACCGGGCGTGTCGTCATCTGGGGTGTGCCTTATTTCTTTGATGCGCATAATGCCTATCCTTGGCCATGGGGAGCCTGGTTAATTGGCTGGGTCATCTACTTCCACTCCGTCTATATCCTTGGCGGCGCATTGTTCCGCAGGCTGGCATTCGTCCTGACGAGTATGCTTGTCGTCATCGGCTTCTTTCTCGTCATGTGGGGTGTGAAGGCTACCAGTGACGCCATAGACTGGAATTCCTACCCGATTTATATGACGGCGGATGATAAAGCCGCATACCATTGGCTGTTCTACGTATTTCTTGTACTCATCTATCTCTTGGCCGCTGTTCACTACTGGCTCTCTTATCGCATTTTCTGCCGCATGCAGGTTATTACTCGTAAATATCTGAACGTATGACATTCTCAAACGATAAAGCGATATACCTGCAGATGGCGGACCGTCTGTGCGACGAAATTCTGGCAGGGACGTACAAGGACGACGACCGCATCCCCAGCGTTCGTGAGTATGCCGTGCTCTTGGAGGTGAACACCAACACGGCGGTGAAGACCTACGACGAGCTTGCACGCGCGAACATTATATATAATAAGCGGGGCTTAGGCTACTTCGTCACTCCTGGCGCCAGGAAGCAAATTCTGAAGGAGCGCAAGCAGGAGTTTATGAAGGAACGTCTGCCGGAGCTGTTGCGCCAGATGAAGCTCTTAGGAATAAAAAAAGAAGAGCTCTGCAACTTTTTCGATACTGCCGACGTCTAACAGGTAGATTAAACATTAAGCATGATACATTTACAAGACATCAACAAAACCTATCAGGGTGCACAGCCGCTGCACGTGCTGAAGGGCATCACGC
The DNA here is from genome assembly GCA_947169685.1 of uncultured Prevotella sp. Classification (GTDB taxonomy): domain Bacteria; phylum Bacteroidota; class Bacteroidia; order Bacteroidales; family Bacteroidaceae; genus Prevotella. The sequence continues at coordinate 17,697 of CAMVQS010000016.1, forward strand.
TTGACATTGAGAAGGGCGAGTTCGTCAGCATCATGGGCGCTTCGGGCTCTGGCAAGAGTACGCTGCTGAACATCTTGGGTATTCTCGACAACTACGACTCGGGAAGCTACGAGCTGGCAGGCACGCGCATCTGGAACCTCTCCGAGCGTAAGGCAGCGGAGTACCGCAACCACATGATAGGCTTCATTTTCCAATCATTTAATCTCATCTCGTTTAAGAATGCCGTGGAAAACGTGGAGTTGCCACTCTTTTATCAAGGGGTGTCGCGTAAAAAGCGACACACCCTTGCTTTGGAGTATCTGGAGCGTCTCGGCCTTCTGGATTGGGCAACCCATTACCCCAATGAGCTCAGCGGTGGTCAGCGTCAGCGCGTGGCCATTGCCCGTGCGCTTATCACACGGCCACAGATTATCCTGGCCGACGAGCCGACGGGTGCCCTCGACTCGAAGACGAGCGTGGAGGTGATGCAGCTGTTGAAACAGCTGAACCGAGATGAGGGAATGACACAGATCATCGTCACGCACGACCCTGGCGTGGCACAACAGACAAACCGCATCATCAGAATCAAGGATGGAGTTATTGAATGAGATATGGCAGACGGCCAAGCGTAACAAGCTGCGTACGGGACTGACGGGCTTTGCAGTGGCATGGGGTATCTTCATGATCATCGTGCTGCTGGGAGCAGGCAATGGCCTCATCAATGCCAGCCTGAAGCAGAGTGGGCAGATTCTGAGCAACTCGATGGAGGTGTTCGGAGGACGTACCTCGAAGCCTTACAATGGCCTGCCGGAAGGGCGTCGCATCAATCTGCAGACACAGGATGTCACCACGACCGAAACGCAGTTCAAGAAAAATATCGACGAGGTGGGTGCCACCTTCTGGACCAGTGCTACGGTCACCAATGGCGAGGAGTACATGAGTATGGAAATAGCAGGCGTCCATCCCATTCATACGAAGATTAGCAAAAGGGATTTGCTCTATGGCCGTTTCATCAACGATCTGGACTTGCAGGGAAAGCGTAAGGTGCTCGTGCTGACCGACAAGCAGGCCAAGGAATTGGAGCCCAAGGACTATAAGTCGTTGCTGGGCCGCTACGTGAAGGTGGGTGACTTCGCCTTCAAGGTGGTGGGCATCTATAAGGACCGTGAGGACGGTGAGAACCCTGCTTTCTCGGCCTATTCCACCATCAAGGGCATCTATGGTGCCAATACCGATGAGGTGGGACGTATTGAGTTCACCTTCCACGGGTTGCTGACAGAGAAGGCGAACGAGGCTTTCGAGAAGGCCTATCGCCGACAACTGAATGCCAACCACCAGGCACATCCTGAGGATGAGAGTGCCATCTGGATATGGAACGGCTACACGCAGAGCGTGCAGATGGAGACGGGTATTGCCATCATCCGCACCTTCCTCTGGGTGGTCGGCCTGTTCACGTTGCTGAGTGGTATTGTGGGCGTGTCGAACATCATGCTCATCACCGTGAAGGAGCGTACCCACGAGTTCGGCATTCGTAAGGCTATTGGTGCCAAGCCGTGGAGCATTCTGAAGCTGATTATTGTGGAGAGTGTGATTATCACCACCTTCTTCGGCTACATCGGTATGCTGTTAGGCATCGGCGCCAATGAGTATATGGACGCTACGCTGGGCCATGAGACCATTGATACCGGACTCTTCCAGACGACCATGTTCCTGGATCCGACAGTAGGACTCGACGTGTGCATCGAAGCTACGATGGTGATGGTCATTGCAGGCACCATAGCCGGCCTGATACCGGCTTACAAGGCAAGTAGAATCCGCCCGATAGAGGCATTAAGAGCTGACTAAGATGAGAATAGACATAGATACATATAGAGAGATACTTGACACGCTGACGCGTAACAAGTCGCGTTCGCTGCTGACAGGATTCGGTGTGTTCTGGGGCGTCTTTATGCTGGTGGCTCTTATCGGAGGAGGCAGTGGACTGAAGGAGATGCTGGAAAAGAATTTCGAAGGCTTTGCACAGAACACGGTGATTGTCTGGGCCCAGCAGACCTCGAAGGCCTATAAGGGTTTCCGTAAGGGCCGCTGGTGGAGCATGGACTATAAGGACATCCACCGTCTGCATCAACGCGTGCCCGAACTCGACGTGGTGGCTCCTGTGCTCTTCTCGCCTTGGGGAATGTCGAACACTGCCTACTATGGTGACCAGAAGACGACGCCACGCATACAAGGCACGTCGCCCGACTATGCCAAAGTGGTGACTCCCAAGCTCTACTATGGCCGCTATATCAATGAGATGGATATGAAAGAGGGCCGCAAGGTGTGTGTCATCGGCAAGAAAATCTATAAGGAACTTTTCAAGGAAGGTGGCGACCCCTGTGGCAAGAGCATTCGCATTGACTCCACCTACTATCAGGTGATAGGCGTGGATTATGCGTCAACGAATATGAATATCAACGGGCGTGCTGAAGAGAAAGTTACGCTGCCACTGACGCTGATGCAACAGACCTATAACCGTGGTAACGAGGTGGATATGATTGTGGCCACGGGACGCAAGGGGGTGGTGATGTCAAAGCTAAGCGATCGCATCCGCGAGGCCGTGACCATGTCACATTTTGTAGATCCAACAGACGAGCAGGCAGCTATGGTGTTCAACACCGAGGTGCTTTTCCAACTTCTGGATAACTTGTTCAAGGGTGTCAACTTCCTCATCTGGCTCGTTGGTCTGGGAACGCTGTTGGCTGGTGCCATCGGTGTGTCTAACATTATGATGGTCACCGTCAAGGAACGCACCACGGAGATAGGCATCCGCAGGGCCATCGGTGCCACGCCGAAGATGATTCTCTCACAGATTATCAGCGAGAGTATCGTACTGACGCTCGTCGCGGGCATGAGCGGCATCCTCTTCGGTGTGATGATTCTGCAGATGCTGGAACTGGCGAATACGGAGGACGGCATCGTGACCACCCATTTCCAGGTAGGCTTCTGGACGGCCATCTTTGCTGCCTTCGTGGTGAGCGCGATGGGCGTGCTGGCAGGACTGGCGCCCGCTGCCCGTGCCATGAGTATCAAACCCGTTGACGCTATGCGTGACGAATAACAAGAATAAAAAGTAAAAATGATATAATTATGAAGAAGTACAGCAAACTGATCATTGCGGCCATTGTTGCCCTGATTTTCATTGGAACGTTCGTGTTCCTCTGGCAGAAGAGCCAGCCCAAAGAAACGGTGTATAGTGAGTTTACACCCAAGCTCGATACGCTGCAGCACACCACCATCATTACCGGTAAGATTGAGCCGCGCAACGAGGTGAACGTGAAGCCGCAGATTTCGGGTATCATCACCGAGATACTCAAGGAGCCTGGCCAGTATGTGCAGGCAGGTGAGGTCATCGCCAAAGTGAAGGTCATCCCTGACATGGGGTCGCTCTCTTCGGCAGAGAGCCGTGTGCGCCTGGCCAGCATCAACCTGAAGCAGGCTGAGGTGGATTTCGAACGTGAGAAGAACCTCTATGAGCAGAAGCTCGTTTCTGCTGACGAGTACGACAAGGTGCGCCAGCAGCTCAATCAGGCTAAGGAAGAGTTGCGTGGAGCCGTCGATGCCCTTGAGGTGGTTCGCGACGGTGTGTCACGCTCGAATGCCAGTGCCTCTTCGACGCTCATCCGCAGCACCATCAGCGGCATCATCCTCGACATCCCCGTCAAGGTGGGTAACAGCGTCATCCTCAGCAACACGTTCAACGACGGTACGACCATTGCCAGCGTTGCCAACATGAACGACCTCATCTTCCGTGGTAACATTGACGAGACGGAGGTGGGACAGCTCGTGACGGGCATGCCCATGAAGATTACCATCGGAGCCCTGCAGAACGTGTCGTTCAGTGCCTCGCTGGAGTATGTCTCTCCGAAGGCTGTCGAGAGTAATGGTGCCAACCAGTTCGAGATCAAGGCTGCTGTCAGCACGCTGGCTGATAATAAGATTCGCTCAGGCTACTCTGCCAATGCCGAGATTGTGCTGGCCCGTGCCCAGAACGTGCTGACCATACCTGAGAGTGCCATTGAGTTCAGCGGCGACTCCACCTTTGTCTATCTTGTCAAGGGTGATGGCAGTAAGAAAACGTATGAGCGTAAGCCAGTCGTCACTGGATTGAGTGATGGTGTGAACATTGAAATCAAGAAAGGCCTGACGGTCAAGGACCGTGTACGTGGTCCTGAAATCATTGCAGAAGAGAAGGAGGATTAAGCCATGAAGAAGTTACTATTATTAGTAATACTAGTAGTTCTGGTCAAACTAGACATCCTAGCGCAAAACAAACAGTGGACGCTTCGTGAATGCTGCGAATACGCCGTAGCCCATAACATCAGTATCAAGCAGACCGACAACCAGCGGCGTAAGCAGGAGCTGAGCCTTTCTACGGCACGCAACTCCCGCCTGCCAGACCTCTCTGCCAGCATCGGCGAGAACTTCTCGTTCGGTCGTGGACTGACGGCTGAGAATACCTATTCGAACACAAACACCAGTTCGACGTCGTTCTCGCTCGGCACCAGTGTACCCTTGTTCACGGGCTTCCAGATTCCCAACACCATCAAGCTCAACCAGCTGAATCTCGAAGCGGCAACCATGGATTTGGAGAAAGCCAAGAACGACATCTGTGTGCAGGTGGCACAGGCTTACGTCCAGATACTCTATGACATGGAAATCTGCGATGTGGCACGCCGCCAGATCACCATCGACTCCTTGCAGGTACATCGTCTGCAGGTGATGCTCGACAACGGTAAGGCCAGTCAGGCGGAACTGTCACAGCAGCTGGCAACCCTTGCCCAGAGCCGTCTTACGGCTACGCAGGCCGACAACCAGCTGCAGTTGGACATCCTTGCCCTGACACAGCTGCTTGAACTGCCGTCGCCCGAGGGCTTCACCATTTTCCGTCCATCACCAGACTCTCAACTCTCAACGCTTAACGCTCAACTTATATCCCCCGACCTCATCTATCAGGAGGCTCTGACCGCCCGTCCCGAAGTGGCTGCCGAACAACTGCGCCTGCAAGGCACTGAGAACAGCATTAAGATAGCACAGTCGGCGCTTTATCCCTCGCTGTCGTTCTCGGCAGGACTGGGCACCAACTACTACAAGACCAGTGGCTTTGAGGCTGACGGCTTTGGTACACAGCTGAAGAACAACTTCTCGCAGTATCTTGGCCTGAATCTGCAAATTCCCATCTTCAACCGTTTCTCCACGCGCAACAATATCCGTTCCGCCCGCATTGACCGTGAGACGCAGGAACTGCAGCTTGACAACGTGAAGAAGACGCTCTACAAGGAGATTCAGCAGGTATATTACAATGCCATTGCCGCACAGGAGAAGTGGAAGAGCAGCGAGCAGGCCATGCTTGCCGCACAGGATGCCTTCACGCTCATGCAGGCCAAATATGAAAACGGTAAGGCGAACCTTACCGAATTCAATGAGGCGAAGATGAACTATCTCAAGTCCGAGAGCAATCTTGTGCAAGCACAGTACGAATATATCTATCAGTCGCGTCTTCTCGACTTCTATCGCGGACGTGAGTTGAACTTCTAAGATTCTTACTTCACGCTGTTGCAGCGGTCGGTATAGAACTTACGGAAGTCTGACCACTTGTAGTAAGGATAATTCGTGGTGGGAACGGGGAGGCGAGCCTCCTCACCATTAAGCAGTAGCTTCACCAGAATATCATCAGGACCCTTCTTCCCTCGGTAGAAGACGAGTTGGATATTGCTGGCCTTACACGTTTCCCAACTCTGATAGCAGTTCTTGACCTCGTAGGGATCTTCGGGGTCGAGGTCGGCACCGTTGATGCCCATCAGAATGGTCAGGGGACCCAGGCAGTTGTCGTGGCCGAAACGCAGGTCGGCAATGCGGTTGCTGCTCCCGTCGAGCACGGCATCGGTCTTGCGAATGATGTCCTCAAGGATGGGAATCATGACATATTGGTCAGGAAACAGCCACGAGTAGGCTCCGAGGTTGGAGGCTTCCCACTGGGCAGCAATCTCCTCGTCGGTGATGAGGCTCCCCATCATTCCCTCATGTCCGATGTTGGGCAGTGAGGTGTAGAGGTTAATGAGGTTACTGCCTATGTGGTGAAGATTGCCTGGCAATCCTTCGGTGCTGGTGAAGACGCGCTTGATAACCACATCGCGCAGCGTGTCAGCATTGGGGAACTTGTCGCGGTTTTGCTCGTAGCGTGGCTTCGGTTTAGGGAAGTTATGCTTCACAGGGTTCTGGCGGTCGCCAGGTACCACACCGTCGAGTGTGAAGCGTGAGGACTGTTCGCGTATTTCAATCTTCGGATTACACTGTACAAGCTCCTGACAGAAGGCCGACATGCTGAGCACACAGCGTCCTGTGAGTGAGGAGATGGCCAGCACGTTACCGCCATGCTCGAACACCTCGGGGAAATTGTTATACATGGTTCGGGCAATGCGCTGGTGCTGTTCCCAACCCAAGTCGGTGAGTTCGCTGACACCTGTCATCAGCTCATCCTTGGCAGCCTCAAAGCGCTTGTAGAATGCCTCTCCTTCTGCAGTAAGCCGTTGTTGACGGTGAGCGGTGGTCAACAAGCTGTCAAGCTCCTTGTAAAGAAAGCTGTTCCAATAGTAGCGTGAGCCGTGACGGCCGTAATGACTGATGTAGAACGGGGTGTAGCCGCTGGGCGCCTTGGTCAGTGGTACGTTGGTAAACGCATAGGGATAGTCGGTGCCATAGGCTTTTCTCGGGTCAGCCTTCAGTTGGTCAAATGGGGAGTTGCCCTGCGCCCAGACTGTGATGGTCAGGAGCGTCAAAAATAAGATAGTCAGAATTCTTTTCATATATTGCCTTTGTTAATTGTAATTGATAGTCAATGGTTTTCCGTTGCAAATATAAGAATAATTCCTAATATGACGTAATTTTACTGCCTGAAATTTTGCTGTTTCGCTGAGAATGATTAATTTTGCCCCGATATTATTCATTACTAACCAAAAAACCTTTATAGAAAAATGAAGAAACTAATGATGATGGCTGCCATGCTGGTTGCATGTTGCGCTATGCAGGCACAAAAGTTCCATGATGTCGAGGCCAACGAAGCAAAAGGCCCCGTCAAGTCTATCACGATGTCCACCATGGGCATCACGCGTACAACTAACTTTGACGAGAACGGCAAGATGGTATCTGGCGACGTCAGCGATGCTGTTTATGACGATAACGGCTATCTGCAGTCAGCCAAGATGAGCGTGCAGGGCCAGACAATGCCTGTGAAATATACTTGGGAGAACGGTGTCCTGAAGACTCAGACCATGAGCATGATGGGACAGGAAGTGAAGACCACCCACACTTATAACGCTGACGGTATTGTGACTTCCGATACGGTTGACATGGGCGGCCAGGTGATGGAAATGGCATATAGCAATATCAAGCTCGACGCCCACGGCAACTGGATTAGCCGCACGGCTAGCATCATGGGCCAGGAGATGACCTTCACCCGTACCATTGAGTATTATTGATTTCCCTTTAATCCCCTAAGTTCACAAGACTTAGGGGATTATTATTTTCTTTCCGTTGTTGATGTAGATGCCTCGTGTGGTAGGCTTACCTGTCAGCATGCGGCCATCGATGGAGTACCAAGCATCAGACCTTTCGGTTTCCGTTCTGACACCCAGGATACCACTTGTACCTACGAAGTTCTTAAGCTCGTACAGCGCAGCCAGTGCCTTGCCCGTCTTGTAATGGAACATGGCTCCGTTCCAATAGCCTGTATGCAAAAAGCTGTTCCAGTATTCGTTACCATTCTTAAAGACAATATTGTTCAGTGTGTATTCGGGATACCACCAGAACAGGCCGTTCACCTTCTCGTGACCATTCAGCAAAGTAACCAATTCCTCTGCAAACTGACGCTGACCTTCCTCTGATATGGGATATTGGTCTTTGAATTCATCCTTGGTTTTGGGGAGTGACCATTCAAATCCATATCCCGTTTCCACAATCATGATTTTCTTATCCTGTTCTTGTGCCTCAAGCGTCTTCAGATAACCATCAAGTTGTGCAAGCGTACCATGATAGTCGGGGTAGTAGCTCAGTCCAATGATGTCGTACTTCACGTCTGAATATTGTGAGAGCCTCTTGTAGAATGACGGCAACGAATTGGGAGCGTGCAATTCGGTATGTATCACAATCTGTGCCTGCGGGCATATCTCGTTACATGCCTTGATGGCGCTGGCCAAGTAGCCTGCCAGGTTCTTCATCGAACCGTTCGACGTGTCAGAACCGTCAGAGTTCACCTTGCCTGTGTTCCACAATATTCCTGTCGTTATCTCGTTGCCTACCTGTATGAAGTCGGGTGTGGCCTTTGCGGCAACCAGCGTCTCAAGACAACTCTTTGTATAGGTGTACATCTGACTCTTCAGCTCATCCACAGTCATGTTTTTCCACGCATCCGGAGTCTTGTGCTGACCTGGGTCTGTCCACGTGTCGCTATAGTGGAAGTCAAGCATAAAGCTGAATCCGGCAGCCTTGATGCTTTGGCCAAGAGCAGTAACGTATGCCAAGTCCTGTATGGCACCCTCCTTCTTGTCGTCTTCAGGAGCCTTCGAAGGGTCAACGAACAGGCGCACACGCAGGGCATTCCATCCCTGAGCCTTAAAAAACTCCAACGGCTGGACTTCATTGCCGTCTTTGTCTTTGTAGATGGCACCTGAGTCAACAAACTTCTTCAGCATGGAGATGTCACCTCCAACGTATTTCTGTGCGTTTGCAGCAACGCTTCCTGCCATCAACAGCAGGAGAATCAATGCTTTTCTCATCATAGCCTTTCACTTAATGCTGGTTTCCGTAGTTGTTATACGACACCTTGGCAGGGTCATATTTCTGCTTGGGAGCAGGCTGCTCGTCAGGATAGCCTGCATAGACCACGCAGAGGGGGATGATATATTCCGGCGTTCCAATGACGTTGGCAATTTCCGCACAGCGTTCCATGCGCGGATAGCCTCCCGTCCAGACGGCTCCCAGTCCTAAGGCATTGGCAGCCAGGAGCAGGTTCTCCGTAGCAGCCGACACGTCCTGAATCCAGAAGTCATGGCCTGGACCCTGCAGGGCCTTCTCCATATCGCCGCAGATGACGATGGCCAGGGGCGCCTTACCGAAGCGTTCGCCACCCAGTTTCTGCAGCAACTCGCTGTCAGTCACCACGACGAAGTGCCACGGCTGCTTGTTGACAGCTGTCGGCGCAGCCATAGCAGCACGGATGAGCGTGTCGATCTTTCCAGCCTCTACGGGCTTGTTCAGATACTTACGGATGGAAGTCCGCGTCATGATGTTCTCGATGGCGGCTTTCTTGCCGTGCTGGCAGTGTTGTGCCTGAATGCTGAGCACGGCCAGCAACAGAACTGTCAATGTCAAGATTGTTCGTTTCATTGTTTGTAGGTTTGTTTGTTTTGCCTGCAAAGGTAGTGAAAACCGAGCGAAACACCAAAGGAAAACTTGTTTTTCTTTGTGTTTCCGAGGTGCATCCTACCTTCGACGAAGTCAGTGATTTATGCAAGATTTTTGCTCAAATGTTTGGAAAGTTCAGGAGAATTCTTTATCTTTGCAGTGTCTCATCTCTGAAGCTTTTGCCAAAAGCCGGAGCGGATGGGTGGGATGCTATTTTATAGAAGGCGTTTACTTGACGCTTTGTCTTTTGACTCTTCGGAATCTGGCAGTTCCAAACTAATCGTCAAAAACAAAGCAACGGTTGACGCTCATGGGTATGTATAATAGTATAATGTACATACATGCGTGGGCTTCGGCGTTGCTCGTTCTGACGATTAGGGCGATGCCAGAGCCTCGAAGAGTGGGATGAGTAACAGGTAAGATTCCCACGCTTTTTGTATTTTAGCGGTTAACCATATTATTAACACACAAGGAGGAGGGAGTTGCCTTGAAAGGGAAGAACAGGATGGACAAACCCGTAAACATAGTTCATAACAAAGAGCGGCTAGTGTATCACTATACGTCACTTGAGATTCTTATGGTGCTATTAAAAAACATCAAAGACCAGAATCTTATCTTTCATGCAAGCGGCATGCATTACATGAATGACTCATCTGAGTTCGCCTATGGCTTCAAGGAATTTCGTAGAATACTACCAGTTTTGGAAAATAGAATAGGTAAAATTGATGAACAAATTAAGATATCCTCTAGAGTTGATAAAGCTGATCAACATCTGCTAGGAAGATGGAATCACGAGTTTGTAAATACGCTTATTGAAGGAAACTTGACTCCTTTTACAATATCCACATCTTCCTTAGGGGATAGCATACCCATGTGGGCAATGTATGGGAATGCAGGATGCGGCGTAGCATTGGGACTTGATGTCGCTAACTTTTTTGTTCGTACAAAAAGTGGAGACGGAATGGATATAGCTGATTCTACTCCGTATGACAGGCAATCTTCACATGCTTACAAAGTCATGCAGAACCTTTCATTAGATCACCCTGCTATGTTAAATGTATTGAGTATCTATAAGGAATATCTGGAGAAAGCACAATATATAAAAGATGAGATAGAATTGGGAAAACTATGTTTAAAGACATTATATCACATGTCGTTATTTTCCGCAGCACTGATAAAACATCCAGCCTTTAAATTTGAAAATGAATGGAGAATTGTTGGTATTGCCAACAGCGGTAATAAACCATGTTATAAGATTAATTCTAAAGGCATATTATCTTCATATTTGGAAGTCAAAATCCCTACGTCGGTTTTGCAAAAGGTCATTATTGGTCCATGTTGTGAAAAAGACTACCAATATGCGATGATAAAAGGGCTTTTGTTGAAGAATGGATTATCAGATTGTAAAGTCGTTTATTCTAAGGTGCCATATAGAGGATAAAATATACATAATAATAAACAATGATTACTATGAAACATTTAAGAACTTTATTTTTACTGGCAGTGTGCATGATGTCGCTGCATGCAATGAGTGATGATGCCGTAGAGATTAATGGTATCTACTACAATTTAGTTTCCAAAGCGAAACAGGCTGAAGTTACAAAGAATCCGAGTAAATATCAAGGAACAATTGTAATTCCAGCTTCTTTTGTATACGAAGGAGTTTTGTACAGCGTGACATCTATTAGCAACCGTGCTTTTTCTGGTTGCAGCGGCCTTACTTCAGTGACTGTCTCCAATAGCATAACATCAATAGGCGCATACGCATTCTATGGTTGCAGTGGCTTGACTTCTATAACCATTCCCAATAGTGTGAAAAATATAGATAATTTTGCTTTCCAAGATTGCAAGGGACTAACCTCAGTTATTATTCCTAATAGTGTGACGAACATTGGTGCTATGGCTTTCGAAGATTGTATCAGCTTAACCTCTATAATTATCCCCAATAGTGTGACAATAATCGCTGAAGGTGCTTTTCAGGGATGCAAGGGTTTAACTTCAGTGTCGATTCCCAATAGTATAACGTCTATAGATCATGGAGCTTTTTTTGAGTGTAGCGGCTTAACATCCGTGAACATCCCCAACAGCGTGACATCCATTGGTAGTTATGCTTTCAGTAATTGCAGTAGCTTAACCTCCGTGACCATACCAAACAGTGTGACATCCATAGGCTCTTCTGCTTTTCAGAATTGCAGCAGCTTAACATCTGTGACCATTGGTAATGGAATCAAGTATGTTTATGGTAAAGCATTTGGTAATTGTTCTCAATTGACAGACGTATATTGTTATGCGGAAAGTGTGCCCAAAACCAATAGTGATGTATTTGAAGGTTCCTATATTGAATACGTAACCCTTCATGTACCAGATGAATCTGTACAATTATATAAGAATGCTGTACCTTGGAGTCAATTTGGTACTATCGTATCATTATCCAGTACAACAGTTAATCAACTGACAATGTCCGATTTGGATGGATATACAGGGAACCAAGTCGTACTGCCAATCGGTTTAGAGAACGAAAAGTCAATCACAGGCTTACAGTTTGACTTATATCTGCCGACTGGCGTTACCGTAGCCAAGAAGTCCAACGGCAAGATGATCATTGAGACGACTGACCGCATGGATGGGAACTACACCATATCAAGCAATACGATAGACAACTATGTCCGTATTGCTGGCTACTCAGGCGATGGTGATGCCTTCACAGGAACAGAAGGTGACATCTTGAACGTGACACTAAACATCGGAGAGAATGTTTTGGACGGTGACTACACTATCCGCATCAAGGACATTGTACTTTCCGATGTGAACAATACAGAATATCACCCTGCTGATGTGGAAGCAACGCTGACGGTGAAGTCATACACATTAGGTGATGTAGATAACAGCGGAGCCGCCAACATCAATGATGTGGTGTGCATCATCAACTACATTCTGAACAAGCCGAACGGTACGTTCATTGCTGAAGCAGCGGATGTGGATGGCAGCGGAAGTATTAATATTAATGACGTGGTGACGCTTATCAACCGCTTTATCCTAATGAAGGGAAGTGCACCGGCTCTGCTGGCAAGTGCCCTTCTACGGGAAGTAAGCATTGCCGACAATTATCTGCACTTGGCAGACATCAGCATCAAGCCAGGGGAAACACAGGAGATACAGTTGCTCATGACGAATGCCAACGAGGTGAGAGGTGTTCAGGGTAACATCAAACTGCCAGCTGGCCTGTCGTTCGTGAAGAAGGACAACGGAAAGGTGGATGCAAAGAACATCAATGCCCGTTCGGAGGACTTTACGCTATCGTGTGCTATACAAGATAACGGCTCGCTCACCTTTACCCAATACTCTGCCGATGGCTTTACCTACGAAGGAAGCAGTGGCGGTATCTTCACCTTCAAAATCAAGGCTGATGAGAATGCTACGGCAGGCACGTACAGTGTTGACCTGACGGGAGTGGTACTCAGCATCGACGGCGTAGGCTACGACATTCCTGACCGCACGAGCAACCTGACCATTACAGGTTCGGACGGTATCAGCGAGACACTATATGACGGCGGAAACGAGAAGTGGTACACCCTCGACGGCAAGTTGCTACAAGGCAAACCGACACAGAAGGGTGTGTATATGCTGAATGGTCGTAAGGTCGTTGTGAAGTAAGCAGCCTACACAATCCTATGTATAGAGTGGCGTTTCGGCATAGTCGAAGCGCCACTTTTTATTTGTTCTGACAGGTGACAGTCCTGTCATACATTGAACTCACCGCTTATGCCGTATAATCCGGTAGTTTTATACGGAGTAGCTAACGTCTGACTCCAGTCAAACAATCGTCCGACTCCAGTCGGACGTTACTTATAGCCTATAAAAAGGTTGGATATGTCCTGCTAAAAGGTTAAAGATGTCCAGGGTGTCGATGGGTGATGTCTGAGGGGGGATTCGCGGATATAATCCGCTACAAAAGAGACGGGACTTACTCTGACAGAGACGGGACTTTAACTCTGACGGAGGCGGGACACAAGAAAACTCAAAAAACTTTTGGTTCTCTTCTCACTTTTCCGTATCTTTGTCAACGTAAACAGTAGGTGGGAGGATGTTGTCCCGTCACTTGACTGTAAATTTTATTTGCTAATGACAAACGAGAACTTGAACATATCTAAGAACGAAACATTCACGTGGTTACAGCCTGGAGCCTGGCGCAAACCCTGCATCGTGCATGTAACGATGGTGGCTAATTCACGGCAGGCATTGTTTGGTAAGCTCACGCATAATGGTTCTAAGGCTGTGGTAGAAAAGACTCCGATAGGGTGGGCTCTCATCGATCAGGAGCGTAGAATGTTGGAATTGTGTCCTGAAATAAAGATATTAGCCGACAAAGTGATGCCTGATCATCATCACATGGTGCTCCAAGTACAGCGGACGATGCCTCGCAGTATCAGGGAGGTAGTACGAGGTTACATGCAAGGTTGCAAAGAGGAGGCTCGTAAGCTGGGGTTCACTGAAAACCTATATGATGCGCCGCCATTTTATCGTGTGCTGACGCACAAAGGGCAGCTACATGCCATGATAGAATATGTGAAAGCTAACACAGAGCGTGCTTGGCAACGCAGGCAGGCTCCCGACCTCTTTCGTATGCATCGCAAAACGGAAGTAGATGGGCTGCAGTTTACATCAATGGGTAACCACTTTTTGTTGGATTGGCCTGACAGGCAACTGGTGGAGATGAGTAGAAGTGCAAGTGACGAGCAAATAGAGGATTTGTTGAAATCGGTGCTGGCGGCTGCTCACAATGGTGCGGTGACCTATACGGCGGCGATTAGTAAGGGGGAACAGAAGATTGCCAGAATGGTACGTGAACAAGGGTTCCCACTAGTGGTGCTACTGAACGACGGCTTCCCTGCAGAGGGGGATCCTCATGAGCGCTTCTATAAGCCTGGCGGTGCTTATTTTGAAGCGTGCTCCATGGGTAAGCTGTTACTGATGGAGCCTAATGAGAGTACCTTTGTTAATCCTGCTGTGATGATGGCTACTGAGGAAACTTTGCGAAAGAAAGCTGAGACGAGGCACTATAGTTATGTCCCTGTTCCTGTGGAATCGCAGCGGTACAGATTTGTAGCGTTGAATGAGATTGGGCGGATGTTGGTGGCACGGTGATGAAACGGGGGCTTTCGCGGATATAATCCGCGTGAAGTAACGGGACATGATGGCGGATGAATCCGCGTGAAGTAACGGGACATGATGGCAACAGCACTTTTCTGTTTGTACTTTTACTAAGAAATACAATAATTCGCAGCTGTTTTCGTTAAGATTATTGTATATATACAAACTTGAAGGATTATGATTGAATACATCAAGGGGGAGCTGACGGAGCTGACCCCTGCATTAGCTACGGTCGAGGCTGCCGGCGTGGGCTACGGACTGAACATTTCGCTGAACACCTATTCTGCCATTCAGGGTAAGAAAGAGGTGAAACTCTATGTTTATGAGGCCATTCGCGAGGATGCCTACCAGCTGTTCGGCTTCTCGAACAAGAAGGAGCGTGAACTCTTTGAGTTGCTTATCAGCGTGAGTGGGGTGGGGGCCAATACTGCCCGCATGGTACTCTCGTCGATGAGTGTCAGTGAGCTGTGCTCTGCCATTTCCACGGGTAACGAGCGCATCATCAAGAGCATCAAGGGTATCGGCCTGAAGACGGCGCAGCGCATCATTGTCGATTTGCGTGACAAGATTGTGGCATTGGGCATTGCCGACGAGATTCCTGCCGGTGGTACGATGACGGCTCCTGTGAACAACCAGGTGAAGGACGAGGCTGTCAGCGCCCTGACCATGCTGGGCTTTGCTCCTGCTCCGACGCAGAAGGTTGTCGTCCAGATACTGCAGGAGCAGCCCGACCTGCCTGTGGAACAGGTGGTAAAGCTGGCGCTGAAACAGATTAAATAGAGTTGATGAGGCGACTGACGACATATATTATTCTGACATTGGTGAGCATAGTGGCTTTGGCTAATATGCTGACGGCTGGCAGTCGTGTTGTATCTTTCAACTCTCAACTCTCAACTCTCAATTCTCAACTCTCTGCCGACTCCGACTCCATTGTCAAGACTCGCTGGCGCATACAGCCTACGGTGCCGTTGGTGGTGGAGGACCTGGATACGTCGGTGCTCGACTTGAAACGACCTGACAACCTGCTGCAGACGGTGGAGCTGGACACTACGGACGGCAGCTACCGCATTGGTCTGAAGATAGGCGACTCGTACCTGAACGCGCCTATCCTCATGACGCCTGAAGAGTACATGCTGTGGACGCAGCGCCGCAACATGCAGCAGTTCTTCCGTCAGCAGAATGCAGAAGCTGTTCGTACGCTGGGTAAGGAGAAGTTCTCGTTTGCCGACATGAACTTCGACCTGGGACCTGCAGAAAAGATTTTCGGTCCTGGCGGAGTACGTATCCGTACACAGGGAACGGCCGAGCTCAAACTGGGCGCTACGTTGAAGAGCATCGACAATCCTTCGTTGCCCATCCGCAACCGTCGTACGACTGCTTTCGACTTCGACGAGAAGATTAACCTGAACGTGACAGGTAGCGTGGGCGACAAGATGAAGATGAACCTGAACTACAACACCGACGCTACGTTTGACTTCGACACGAAGAACCTGAAGCTGCGCTACGAGGGCAAGGAGGACGAAATCATCAAGCTGGTAGAGGCAGGAAACATCACGTTCCCCACCAACAACTCACTCATCAAAGGTGCCAGCAGCCTGTTTGGCGTGCGTACCGACATGCAGTTCGGACGGTTGAAACTACAGACCGTCCTGTCACAGAAGAACTCCACGACGAAGACCGTTAACTCACGAGGGGGTACGCAACTCACTCCGTTCGAGATTGACGTGGCCAACTATGAGGAGAACCGTCACTTTTTCCTGTCACAGTTTTTCCGTGACCGTTACGATGCTGCCATGCAGACACTGCCCAACGTCACGACGGGTATCACCATTACCCGTGTGGAGGTGTGGGTGACGAACAAGACGGGTACGACGTCGAACACCCGAAACCTCATAGCCTTTACCGACCTGGCCGAGAGCCAGCACATCAGCAACACCGACCTGTGGACGGGCAACGGACAGCCCAATCCCAGCAACGATGCGAACAACGAATACAACGTGATAATCACCCAGCATCCTGATGCCCGCAATATTGACCAGGCAAGCAGTGAGCTGCAGACTATACCTGGATTTAACGGCGGAGTGGATTATGAGAAGTTGGCTTCGGCACGTCTGCTCAATTCGTCGGAATATACCGTCAATACTGCCCTGGGCTACATCTCCCTGAGAACGGTGCTACAGACCGACCAGGTGCTGGCCGTTGCCTATGAATACACCTACGGCGGCGTGACCTACCAGGTGGGTGAGTTTGCTGCCGACCATACCAATGCCGCCGATGCACTGTTTGTCAAGGCCCTGAAGAACACCAGCAACAACCCCAAGCAGGGTAACTGGGACCTGATGATGAAGAACGTGTATTATCTGGCATCGACGGTAGAGAAGACGAAGTTCCGACTCGACATCAAGTACCAGAGCGACACGACTGGCGTCTATCTTACCTACATCCCTGAGCCGCAGGTGAAGGACATGGCCCTAATCAAGCTGTTGGGTGCCGACCGTCTGGACAATAACAACCATGCACACTCCAATGGCTACTTCGACTTCGTGGAGGGCTATACCGTTACTAACGGACGTGTCTTCCTGCCTGCCGTGCAGCCCTTCGGCAGCTACCTGAAGAAGAACCTGCAGGCCAATGGTGTCAGCGCCGAAACAGCAGACAAATACACCTTTACGGAGCTGTATGACTCTACGAAGACCGTTGCCAAGCAGATTGCCGAGAAGGATAAGTTCATGCTGATGGGTCAATATAAGGGCTCCGCCGCCAATGTCATCTCGCTGGGAGCCTACAACGTGCCGCAGGGTTCTGTGGTGGTGACGGCAGGTGGTGTGAGGCTGAACGAAGGCAGCGACTACTCCGTGGATTACTCGGCTGGCGAGGTGACCATCCTGAACCAGAGCATCATAGAGGCGGGTACGAACGTCAGCGTGTCGCTGGAGAGCAATGCAGAGTACGGCATGCAGCGTAAGACGATGATGGGCTTCAACTGGGAGTATGAGTTCTCCAAGAATTTCCAGTTGGGCGGTACGCTGCTACACCTTAGTGAGCAGACGCTGACGTCGAAGGTCAGCATGGGTGCCGAGCCGCTGAAGAATACATTGTGGGGCGTCAACGTGAACTGGAAGACAGAGAGCCAGTGGCTCACGAACCTGTTGGACGCACTGCCCGGCCTGCACTGCACACAGCCGTCGCAGATTTCCTTCACGGGTGAGTTTGCCAAGCTCATTGCAGGCACTGCCAGCGGCACACAGGACAACGCCTCGTATCTGGACGACTTCGAGAATACCAAGAACTGCATTGACGTCAGCGAACCGAAGTCGTGGATTATCTCGAGTGTGCCCTCCTTCTTCCCTGAGAGCAGCGACAAGCTGACGGTGGCCAGCGGCTACAACCGTGCGCTTCTGGCGTGGTACAACATCGACCCGCTGTTCACCTATCGCTCCTCGTCGCTGACACCTGCCCACATCAAGAGCGACCTTGAACAGCTTTCCAACCACTACGTGCGCGAGGTCTATGTCTCGGAGCTTTATCCCAACCGCGACCAGAGCACCTATAACGGTGCCACCTCTACGCTGCCCATCCTGAACCTGGCGTACTATCCGTCGGAGCGCGGACCCTATAACCTGACCACTGACCTGAACGCTGACGGTACGCTGACCAATCCCTCGCAGCGCTGGGGCGGTATGATGCGTAAGCTGGACACCAACGACTTTGAGCAGGCAAACATCGAGTACATTGAGTTCTGGCTGCTCGACCCCTTCATCTATACCCGCAAGGAGGGCACGGCATCACAGTATGGTGGTGACCTCTACATCAATCTGGGTGAAGTGAGCGAGGACGTGCTTCACGACGGCTATAAGTTCTACGAGAGTGGTATGCCTGTCGATGGTACCAGCACGTTCAATGAAACACAATGGGGTAAGATTCCCGTGCAGGCCACGCAGACCTATGCCTTTGCCACCACCAGTGGCAGCCGTGAGCTGCAGGATGTGGGCTTCAACGGTTTGACCGATGACGAGGAACGGACTTTCGGAGTTTATGCCGACTTTCTGCGTGACATGCCTGTGACTAACGACAGCATTCGTCAGGCTTGGACGGCCGACCCAGCCAACGACGACTACCATTACTATCGTGGCAGTGACTTCGACCAGGAGCGTGCCTCCATCCTTCAGCGCTACAAGCGCATCAACATGCCACAGGGCAACTCGCCTGACAACGACTCGAACAACGAGAGCTACGACACCAGCTATAAGACGACGCCCGACGTGGAGGACATCAATCAGGACTACACGCTGAATGAGTACGAACGCTACTTCCAGTATCACGTCAGCATACGCCCTGAGGACCTCGCCATCGGACGCAATCACATCGTGGATATCCGTAACAGCGGCGTGCGCCTGCGCAATGGTGACACCACCACCGTGCAGTGGTACCAGTTCCGCATCCCCATCCAGCAGTACGAGAAACGACAGGGTGGCATCAGCGATTTCTCGAGCATCCGTTTCATGCGCATGTTCATGACGCAGTTCCAGCGTCCCATCGTGCTGCGCTTCGGAAGCCTCGACCTGGTGCGTGGTGAATGGCGTATCTACGAGCAAAACCTCTCAACGACAGGTTCTGCGGAGACGGGAACACTTGAGGCCAGTGCCGTCAACATCGAGGAGAATAACGACCGTCAGCCTGTCAACTACGTGTTGCCACCAGGCATCAGCCGTGTGCAGGATCCCTCGCAGCCCCAGCTGGTGGAAGCCAACGAGCAGTCGCTGAATCTGACGGTACGGAACCTGTCGCCAGGAGAGTCGAAGGCGGTCTATAAGAACACCACGCTCGACCTACGTAACTACAAGCGTTTGCAGATGTTCGTACATGCCAACCACCTGATGAACGACGTCACGAACCTGCAGGACGGCGAGCTGGCTGTCTTTGTGCGTCTGGGTTCTGACTACAAGTCGAACTACTACGAGTACGAGATACCCTTGAAGCTGACGCCCGACCGTAGCAATTATAATAAGTACAATCTGGAGGACTGTCGTGCCGTTTGGCCGTTGGAGAACATGCTCGACATGCAGCTCAGCGTGTTCACGGACCTGAAACGTGAGCGTAACAAGCAGCGTGCCGGTGGTACAGCCTCCTATACCACGCTGTTTACGAATACTGACCCCGACCATCCTGCCAACAAGATCAGCATCATGGGTAACCCGTCGCTGGGTGAGGTGAAGACGATGATTATCGGTGTGCGTAACATCAGTAACGGACAGAAGTCGGGTGAGATATGGGTCAACGAACTACGCCTGCTGGAGACCAACAACAGCGGCGGCTGGGCAGCCAGCGGTGCGCTGAAGATGCAGCTCTCTGACATTGGTACCATTGACCTGACGGGACGCGTAGTAACAGAAGGTTTCGGAGGACTGGAAGAAGGTATCATGCAGCGTACGACCGACAACTACCGTACGTTCTCGTTTACAGCCAACGTGGAACTGGGTAAGTTCTTCCCTGACAAGGCGAAGGTATCCATTCCGCTCTACTACTCCGTTTCCAAGGAGCAGACCAGACCGAAGTATAACCCGTTGGATACTGACCTTAGACTCGACGATGCGCTGGACGCTACTGCCAACAAGCAAGAGCGTGACTCCATCGAGAATATTGCCGTGACCAAGGTGACCAACACCAACTTCTCACTGTCGAACGTTCGCGTAGGCATCAAGACCAAGCGTCACCCCATGCCCTACGACCCAGCGAACTTCTCGTTCTCCTATGGTCACCGTCACCGTTACACCTCGGGCAACACCACCGTCTATGAGCGCGACGACGAGTGGCGAGGGATGCTCTCCTACAACTGGTCGCCCGTCTATAAGACCTTCGAGCCGTTCAAGAGTCTGAAGGGCAACTCCAAGTGGCTTGCCTTCCCCAAGGCACTTGGTCTGAACTACCTGCCTCAGAGCGTTGCCTTCAACAGCGAACTGCTCCGCAATTACTACGAGCTGCAGGAGCGCGACATGGAGGATCTGGGTGGAGCAGGCCTGCCGCTGCGCTTCAACTCGTCGTTCTACTGGAATCGTGATTTCCAGTTGCGCTGGGACCTCACTAAGAACCTGCACATGCAGTTCCGCTCGGCTACACGGGCAGAGGTGGAACAGCCTTATACACCCGTCAACAAAGACCTTTATCCCGACCAGTATGAGGCATGGAAAGACTCTGTATGGCAGAGCATCCGCCACATGGGAACACCCCTTGACTACCAACAGTCGTTTACGGCCAGCTATCAGTTGCCGCTGAACAAGCTGCCCATTTTCGACTGGCTTAATGCTGACGCCTCCTATACTGCAACCTATTCGTGGATACGAGGCACGGAGCTCGATGACGGTACGTCGCTGGGCAACACCATTGCCAACAACCGTCAGCTCACCGTCAACTCTACGTGGAACATGGAGACGCTTTACAACCACGTACCGTTCCTGAAGAATGTCAACGAACGGTTCAAGAAGCGTACGACAAACAATACAACCACCAAGAAGAAACCTGTCACGAAGGACGAGAAGGAACTGCCGCGCAATCAACAGGCTTTTATGAAGGAGGTGAAACTCAAGGCGGACACTACCGTCATGCTGAAGCACGACAAAAAGACCAAGCGCATCAGTGTGACGGCACGCACGAAGGACGGTCACGCCTACAAACTGAAATACAAGGTCAAGGATGACAACAATATTATCATCCTCAGTCAGGATACTGTTACCGTGATGGTCAGTGTCAATCCCAAGAAACCTGCCGACAGGCAGTGGTGGTACGAGCCCATGCAGTATCTGGCACGTGGACTGATGATGATACGCAACGTCAGCATCAGTTATCGCAACCAGCAAGCAATGTCGCTGCCAGGCTATCTGCCCAACGTAGGCGACATGCTGGGACAGCGTACAGGAAGTGTATTGGCTCCAGGACTTGGCTTTGCCTTTGGTACGGTAGGAGAGGGGTTCGTGGAACAGAGCCTGGAACGTGGATGGCTGCTCTGCAACGAGGATGTCTCCACACCAGCAACAACCAACCTCTCGAACGATCTGCAGGTACGTATGACGCTTGAACCCGTGAGTGACCTGCGTATCGATCTCAACTGGGCACGCAACGAAACGCGCGCGCGTTCTATACAATATATGTATAACGGCATGCCTACCACGCAGAGCGGTACGTTCACCATGACGACCATCAGTCTGGGCTCAGCCCTTGAAGGCATCGGTGATGCCAGCGACGGCTATCCCTCAGCCTCCTTTGAGCGTTTCTGCGGACTGCTGGGTGTCGTGAAAGGCGCAGACAATACAGTACTCTCAACGCTCAATGCCCAACAAATGATTCCCGCCTTCCTCGAGGCCTATACCAGTAGCTCCTCGTCAGACGGCATCATTCCCAAGCTGCGTGCCATGCTGCCCAACTGGACTGTACGTTATACAGGCCTTATGCGCTTTGGCTGGTTTGCGGAACACTTCAAGAGCTTCAATATCAACCACTCCTACAAGTCGGTCTTCGCCATTGGCAGCTACTCCACGCCCTCTATGCCATACGCACAGCTGTCGCTTGATGCTGCCAACCTGAATGTGCCGGCTGTCAGCCTGAACGAGTCGTTCGCCCCCCTGTTGGGTGTCGATATGACGCTCCCCTCGGGCATGACTGCTAAGGTGGAATATCGCACCACACGCGTGCTGAACCTCTCTATGACCAGCATACAGGTGAACGAGTCACGTTCTAACGACCTGGTGGTGGGAATGGGATATAAGATCAACGACTTCAAACTCTTCGGTTCTGGTACCTCACGCAAGATCAAGAAGACACAGCGAGGCAAGAAAAAAAAGGAAACGGAACAACCTGCCGCCAATACTACACGTCGTTCAGGCGGTGTGAACCACGACCTGAACCTGCGGTTTGATCTGACCTATCGCCGACAGGCAGCATTGGTGCGTGACATTGCCACGATGACCAGTACCGCCAGTAGCGGCAACTCAGCCTTTAAGGCTTCGTTCATGGCCGAC
>CAMVQS010000017.1 GCA_947169685.1 uncultured Prevotella sp.
TTGCCGCTATGACCGCCTTCTACATGTTCCGTCTGTACTACGGTATCTTCTGGGGTACCGAAAATGTTGAGGCCCATGCGCACCACACGCCGCACGAGGCACCGCTCACCATGACCATTCCCCTCATCGTGCTCTCTGTCATCACCGTGGGTGTGGGTGTCTATACCACACTGGCTGGATTCTTAGGGTGGGGTGGTTCCTTCGGCAGTTTCGTTACTGCTGACGGCAAAGACTATACCATTCACTTCGACACGCAGATTGCCGTTACATCTACGATTATTGCGCTCATCAGCATCGCTGTAGCTACCTATATCTATAAAGGAGAGCAGCAGCCTATTGCCGACCGTCTCTTTAAGACGTTCCCCCGTCTGCACCGTGCTGCTTACAAGCGTTTCTATCAGGACGAGATTTGGCAGTATGTTACGCATCGCATCATCTTCCGCTGTGTCAGCACGCCTATTGCATGGTTCGACCGTCACATCGTTGACGGCACGTTCAACTTCATGGCTTGGGGTGCCAACGAGGCAGGTGAAAGCTTGCGTCCTTGGCAGAGCGGTGATGTCCGTCAGTATGCCGTATGGTTCCTGACAGGTGCCGTAGCGTTAACATTAATCTTACTTGCAATCTAAAGAGTTATGAGTATATTAACATTATTCGTAGTAATCCCCGCCCTGATGCTCCTTGGCCTTTGGCTGGCCAAGAACCTCAATCAGGTGCGTGGCGTGATGGTGGCTGGCTCATCGTGCTTGCTGGCGCTGTCTGTATGGCTGACCGTTTATTTTATTCAGCAGCGTGCTGCCGGTAATGTGGAACCCTTGTTGCTGGTTGACCGTCTGCCTTGGTTCAAGCCCCTTCATATTGAGTACGCTGTTGGTGTCGATGGTATTTCAGTGGTTATGCTGCTACTTTCCAGCATCATTGTCTTCACTGGAACGTTTGCCTCGTGGCAACTGAAGCCTCTGACCAAGGAATACTTCCTGTGGTTCACCCTGCTCTCTACGGGTGTGTTCGGCTTCTTCATCTGCACCGATATGTTCACCATGTTCATGTTCTACGAGGTAGCCCTCATCCCTATGTACCTTCTGATTGGTGTCTGGGGCTCTGGCAATAAGGAATATGCTGCCATGAAACTTACCCTGATGCTGATGGGTGGCTCTGCGCTGCTTATTCTGGGCATTCTGGGTATCTACTACTTTAGCGGAGCATCAACCATGAACGTACAGGATCTGGCATCTCTACACAATATTCCGGTTGAGATACAGAAAGTGCTCTTCCCCTTCATCTTCATCGGTTTTGGTGTGCTGGGAGCCCTCTTCCCGTTCCACACATGGTCACCTGACGGTCATGCATCAGCGCCTACTGCTGTGTCTATGCTCCATGCAGGTGTGCTGATGAAGCTCGGAGGCTACGGCTGTTTCCGCGTGGCAATGTACCTGCTGCCTGAGGCTGCTAATGAGCTGGCATGGATATTCCTTATCCTCACCACTATCTCCGTCGTCTATGGAGCATTCTCGGCCTGCGTACAGACTGACCTGAAGTACATCAACGCCTACTCGTCGGTGTCGCACTGCGGACTGGTGCTCTTTGCCCTGTTGATGATGACACGTACCAGCTGTACGGGTGCTATTCTGCAGATGCTCTCACACGGTCTGATGACAGCTCTGTTCTTTGCGCTCATCGGTATGATCTACGGACGTACTCACACCCGTGACATCCGTTATCTGGCAGGTCTGATGAAGATTATGCCGTTCCTCGCTGTAGGCTATGTCATTGCCGGTCTTGCCAACCTCGGTCTGCCTGGCTTCTCTGGATTCATCGCTGAGATGACCATCTTCGTCGGTTCGTTCGAGAATGCTGACACGTTCCATCGTGTGGCAACTATCATCGCCTGTACCTCTATCGTCGTGACAGCAGTCTATATCCTGCGTGTTGTGGGTAAGATTCTGTATGGCGAGGTGGAGAACAAACACTATCTCGAACTCACTGATGCTACGTGGGATGAGCGTGTGGCAGTCATCTGCCTCATTGCCTGTGTGGCCGGTCTCGGACTGTTCCCCTTGTGGGCAAGCAACGTCATCAATGATGCAGTTGGTCCCATTCTCGCAAACATCATTTAAAATAAGGAGGTTAAAGATATGAACTATAGTCAATTTTTGCTGATGATGCCTGAGGTAACACTCGTTGCCATCCTGATCATCGTCTTTTTTGCTGACCTCCTGATGAAGGGTGAGCAGAAGGTAAAGTCGCTTGGCCTGCTGACCACGCTGCTGCTCTGCTGTCAGCTTGTACCTTGTTTCCTGGCTGAGCCAGCAGAAGCCTTTGGAGGAATGTATGCCACCAGTGAAGCCGTTAATGTAATGAAGATGATTCTGACTGCCGGCACTATCATCGTCGTGGTGATGGCGCAGACCTGGTTAGCCCCCCTGTCGTCCCCCGAGGGGGACACAAATGTCCCTGGAGCGCTGAAAGCCTCCCCTCGGGGAGGTTTGGTGGGGGCTCCAGCCGGTGAGTTCTATACGCTGATTGTTTCAACGTTGCTGGGCATGTATATCATGATGTCAAGCGGACATTTCCTGCTGTTCTTCCTGGGACTGGAGACCGCTTCTGTTCCCATGGCCTGTCTGGCCGCTTTCGACAAGTACAAGAAACAATCGGCTGAGGCTGCTGCCAAGTATATCCTTTTGGCAACGTTCTCCAGTGGTGTCATGCTCTTTGGTATCTCGTTCATCTATGCTGCAACAGGTACAATGTACTATGACGATGTCTGTGAAAAACTGAGCCAGTCATATACCTTCTCACCACTTATTCTGATGGGATTGGCTTTCTTCTTCAGCGGACTGGGCTTCAAGCTTTCGCTCGTGCCTTTCCACTTCTGGACGGCAGATACTTACGAGGGCGCTCCGACGCCAGTTACTGGTTATCTGAGTGTCATCTCCAAGGGTGCTGCTGCGTTGACGCTGCTCGTTGTTCTGATCAAGGCTTTCAGCCCCATGGCTCAGTACTACCAGCCCATGCTCTGGGTGGTCATCATCCTGTCGATTACCATTGCCAACCTGTTTGCCATCCGTCAGACGGAACTCAAGCGCTTCATGGCGTTCAGCTCCATCTCGCAGGCCGGCTACATTATGTTGGCAGTTATTGGCAACAGCACTCAGCTGAGCACAGCTGCGCTGATATACTATGTCCTCGTCTATATCGTAGCCAACATGGCCGTCTTCACAGTTATCAATATTGTGGAGCATCGCGGTGGTGACACGAAGATGAGCACCTACGACGGTTTCTATCAGACCAACCCCAAGCTTGCGTTCCTCATGACGCTGGCCCTGTTCTCGTTGGCTGGTATTCCTCCGTTTGCAGGCATGTTCTCGAAGTTCTTTGTCTTCATGGCAGGTGTAGCAGGTCATGAGGCCAATCCGTTCTGGTCGTACTTCGTCGTTTTCATTGCCTTGGTGAACACGGTAGTCAGTCTTTACTACTATTTGCTGATTGTCAAGGCCATGTATATCAAGCCAACAGAAGCTCCGCTGCCTACGTTCAAGAGCGATGTCAATACGAAGGTTGCCCTTGCCCTCTGTACGGCAGGCATCCTGCTGTTTGGTATTCTGTCGTGCATCTATGACTGGATATATGCTTCAGCCATCCTGTAAGATAGGTATCTGATATCAAAAAAAATCCACTACGCAATTTCCTCGTAGTGGATTTTTTTTGGTAACTTTTTAATATTGATTGCGGCGTTAACGTCCCTGTCATGATGCTCACCACATACGGGACAAACTTTTCAATATTCTATCAACATTGAGATTCTCAAGGCAAATCGTATCAAACCTATTAACAAGGTCTGTAGTTAGCTTGTGAAGGAAATCTGTACGCATCTTCGTTCTCGCAAACCTTTGTTGCAATAGCTTTAATCTCTTTTGATTACGTTCAGAGTACTTTGGATTACCATACTTTGTTCCGTCGGTGTCACTCCTGCACAGGTACATACCCTCCGTTTCTGTGGCCTCGTTGAGAACAGTTGTAGCCTCAGGCTGATCGCCCCTGACACTACGCTCGTCGCTGTCAGCGGCAGGTCGGTCTCCCTTCACTTTCAGCGGTATCTCCGAAGGAGGCAGACACATCTTGTCGTTGCAGGCACCGATTTCCTGACCTGTGCAAATATTTCCCCTTTTCTTTTGTCGTTTGCCGGAAATAGTCTATCTTTGAGACTGTCGTCTCGAGGATACTCTCGCTCGACAAAAAATAAAAAAAATGCTTTTTTATTTTGTATTTTGCTCGCTTAATCGTATCTTTGCAGTTAGAACTTAAAACAATAATGATGAAAACAATGAAAAAAGTATTATTTACAGTGATCCTGTTGGCCACAACCTTTGCAGCCCAGGCGCAGAACAACTACTACGACGCCATGAAGGCTTATATGAAGGCATGTCCGTCAGCACTCGTTGGCATGGATGAAAAAATGGGCGAGGCATTGAAGTTAGTGAACCAGAATCTCATTAAGGACTACAATGGCATGACATCCGAACAGCTGGTCAACAAATACATGAAGGATCAGTTCATCGATGATATGCTTACCGAAATGATGATTCCTGTCGTTGAGAAAAACGCCACCATCGCAGAAATCAAGGAGTTGACAGCAGCTATGAGCACGCCGGCAGGAAGAACCTACCAGGAACACCAGAAGAAGCTGAACAGCCAGAATAAAGTAATTGAGGAGCTCTGCATGGAAGTGATGCAAGATATTATGGCAGGCAATTCCCCTAAGCCTGTCGCTGTTAAGAGCGGAATTCCGCAGAGTTATGTCAACCTGTATGGACAGTTTTTCAAACTATCCGAACTTCAGTCAACGATTGCTCCAATGGCCAACGCGTTCGGCGACAAGAAAGACACTCCCGAGGTTAAGAAGTTCATCAAGTTCATGGATGACAACGTACAGACCATTTATCTGAACCTGAGCTACGGCATCATGACTGCCGACGATCTGAAGTTCGGTACAAAAGTCTATAAGACGGAAGCCTGGAAGCACATGATGAAGGCCACAACAGAGATGATGCAGGACCCACAGTCCACAGCCTTGAAGATTGTCTTGGCATATATGAGATGGCTGGAGGCACAGGGCGTGACATTGACAACGAATTGAGGAAAACAGGGGGCACCCCTTATTCCGATAACAACTTCCCCGCCACTCCTGAGAAACTTTGGAATGGCGGGGAATGTTGTATAATGATGAGTGGCTACTCGTTATTTCCCAAGAATGCGATGCGCTTTAGGGGTAGCATGTTCTTGTCGTCGTCAGACATCTTGTCGTAGTATTCCTGCCACATCTCTATGAATTCGTCACCATCAATCAAGCGGATGTACTCGCGGGCATTGGTGCCTGTACTCTTGGCATCGGGCGAGAACGTGCCGCTGGTAACGAATAAGGCAATATCACCTGTACGCAATACTCCAAGCAGCGCACGGATGTCGGAAGCACCAATCGTGGCATCGGGCTTATGCTTCACCTGTACCTTGATACGAGGTGTCTGCGCACCTAACGGGTCAACGTATGCGATGACGTCAATGCCACCGTCCTTGCCCTTGGGTGCAATGAATGGTGTGTGATAGCCCATAGCACGTAACAATGCCGCCACCATTTCCTGGAACTGATACGGGTCCTTGGCTGCAATAAAGTCGCGAATGTCTTCACGAGCGTTCGACTCCAGCTGTTCCAGCTTTATGGAAATGACGTCGCCTGCCGGAGTATCGTCCGTAGGCTCTTCCTCGCGGTGTTCCTCCTTGGGGTTCAGACGTCGCCACTCATGATAGGCCCTGTTTGCCAGTGTCATCACCTCCTCCGGTGTCTTTTTGAGCATAGCTTCACCCTCTGGTGTGATGTACCACGTGCCGTTCTTCTTTACGATATAACCTGCTTTCTGATAGTCAATGGAGTAGAACTGAAAGCTGTTCGTCCAGCGGATATACTTCATCTTTCCTGCCGGTTCCCGTTCCCAATCGGTCAAGTCAACGTTTTCGTTCACGAAAGGATAGAGATCCTTGGCTGGCATACTACCACCCCTACGACTCATTTCCTTCATTACTGCGTACAGCGTCTTTGTTGCGCAGGCTTGTGTTCTGTTGAATTTGTCTTTTGCCATAGTTTAATATGTTATACGTCTTAGATTATTCCTGTGCTGCGACCCTTAAAGCGAGGAAAGCATCTTTCAGAGCTTGTGACACAGAACTTGTCGGCTCTTTAAGAACAAGCTCTTGGTAGTTGTCAAGGAATTGAATGCGACGGCGATGGAAGAAATGGAGGAAATGGCGTAGGAAGCCTATACAATCAAGTACGACAACCTCCGTTCCCATTTCGCGATATAGACTCTTTGCAAATTCGTCCACTTCGCGGTCAATTGGATCTGTGGTAATAAAAATATAGTTGTCAATGCGCGAACCATGCTTGCCCATCTTCTCTATACTCTTTTCTATGTCGGTTTTAAGTACAGCCTTGCTCTTCATTTCGTAGCAAGTGATTGTGTTTTCCTCTGTTAAGAGTGTAATCTCGACATCGCCTAATGCCCCAGTTTGACGGTCTGCAGCTTGATGGGAAAGCAATTCTTTTGCCTGTTCTCCTATCAGATCTTTTACAGAAGCATAGGCTGCGGCTACAACCAGTACGGGCAGACGGCTTGAGTTTTTGCAATTGATGTGTTGCACAATGAGATTGACAATTTCCTCAGAAGAAAGCATTGTAATCTCACTTCCTGCTTTTATCTTTGCTAACTGTTCTTGAAGTCTCTGCTCATTTTCTGCCTTTATGATTATCAAATTACGGATGATTTCAAGTAGCACAGCCTCCGCCTTTTGAGGGTAAAGCTCAACATATGCGACGACATCCATCATCCAATAATAAGGCTCAGGAGGTCGGCTCGTAGCAAACATTTCGCGAGCGAGAGGACGATCAATCTTTCTGAACGATGGAGTGAGGAATGCTGTTGTAGCATTGCAAGGCAACTGATATTTGAGCACATATGGTTCAACTATTCGCTCATCATAGCCTCTGCCCTCGTATGCATCATCTCCACCAAGTGCACTAATAGGCTTATATAGATTGATGGAAGGTTTTTCGATTTTGGCAACCATACCAGACATCAAATATCTGATAGGTGCTTTGTTTTGATTACGACAGATATCATGTATCGGCTTCTCTATGCGTGCCTCTACAAAACTATTCTTCCGCTTGGCGGCTTTTTTGTGAAGTTTCTCGAAATCCATAATGATGACAATTTGACCGCAAAAATACAAAAAAGAAATGAAAAACACTATTAATCCAGAAATTATTTGTAACTTTGCACCGAAATTCATCCAATATGCTGCAGGTAGACAACGAAAAAGACATTCGTACCGTATCGGTTTTTTCTGGTGCAGGTGGCCTGGACATCGGCGCAATCAAGGCCGGTGCCAATGTGATATGGGCCAATGACATGATGAAGGAAGCCTGCCAGACTTATCGGGTGAATATTGGAAACCACATCGTTTGTGGTGATATCAACGAAAAGATGAAGGAACTGGACGGTCTAAGCGATATTTCGTTGGTAATTGGCGGCCCCCCTTGCCAAGGGTTTTCAGTAGCAGGTAAGATGGATGCTAATGACAAACGTAGCCAACTTATTTGGAGTTACTTATCAGTATTGGCTATGCTGAAACCTCGAGCCTTTGTTATGGAAAACGTTAAGGCACTTGGAACACTACAAAAATGGGAAGGTACACGTAACCTCCTTATTAAGGCTATGCGAGATCTTGGTTACTCTGTGAATTTTATGGTGCTAAACGCAAAGGATTTCGATGTTCCCCAAGCTCGTGAGCGCATCTTTGTTATTGGTTTCCGTGGAGATGCAAATCTTGTTCCTGACCTCCAGCGTATGATAAAGCCTTATCGCAAAACTGCTAAAACTGTGCGTGAGGTACTATTATCTCTCGACAAAGCTGGAACGGGGAACAATCAAGATATATGTCGTGCTAAAATCACTTTAGCTCACAATCCTGTCCTTCGTAAGACTCCATACGCAGGTATGATATTTAATGGTCTTGGACGTCCACTACGCCTTGATAGCTATTCAGCAACATTACCCGCCTCTATGGGGGGGAATAAGACCCCCATCATTGACGAGCAGGAACTCTACGAAGGAGCAAAGCCCTGGGTAGAAACATATTTTGAGAATCTGACTCAGAATCCTTCCGCTCCTAATACTACAGATATTCCTTCTTTCCTCCGTCGAATAACTGTAGCAGAAGCTGCCCTCATCCAAACATTTCCTCGCGGTTATCAATTCCAAGGTTCACAGTCGATGAAATATACACAGATAGGTAATGCAGTCCCTTGCAACATGGCAAAAGCTGTAGTTCAAATGGTTATTGATGTTCTGAGAGAGAAGAATCATTTAATTTATTGTGACCAGCAACTATCGTTTGCTTAAAATACATAGAATAAAAATATAATGAGCCATCACAAAAATGTGGTGGCTCTGTTGTTTAATTAATGATGCGAAGTGGGAGTTTTCCCAGTTTTCTATGGCACAACAGCCGTCAGCTCTTTGCCAATCTTTTGAATCGCCTCCGTAATACGCTTTATCTGATTCGGGCTCGCGTTCTTAGTTCCTTTAGCATATCGCGAAAGCAAGCTCTGCTTTATATCCGTAACGCGACTGATAGCTGAGAAAGGAACGTAAGGGATATAGGCATTCAACAACGATCTCGCATCAAGGAATTTATACTCAAACTCATACTTCTTTTTAGCAAGCCACCAGGGCACCTTATCACCATTGGCAGCCATTTCTTTTAGGTGAGAATCAATGCCCTCTTCAACTTCAATCTGCAATTCTGCAAATGTGTCGGCAGTAAACACAAAAGTCCCTGGCAAAAAATCTGTAACCGATGCTGAGAAACCGTTCTCACACCAAGTTACCTCAACCCGAATTTTCTTGTCTAATACATTCATTTTAGGAAGTGGAAGTAATCTTAGGGCAGACAAATACGTTTCTATTTTCCACGCAATCTGTGTTATAGAGAAGCCCAACACCTCGGCATATTCTATCAGTTCAAGAATATCAATCCTTCTTGAACCGGCCTCCATTCTGGATATGGATTCCTGTCCGACATCCATCTTCCGAGCAAAAACATCCTGCCCCAGCTCCTGGCAATTGCGTTCATGCTGAAGCAGGTATCCTATTTGCTCCCATCGTTTGTTATTCAATGCTTCGCTCATATCGGATGCAAAGGTAATAAAAATATTACCAAAACATCGAAAAATATGCGAAATTTGACAAATCTGAACCTCAGTAGACCCAAAACCACAAAATGTACGTATTGCAACCGAACGTGTTCGGGATGCAAGGTGTACACGAAGTCCCTTGTTTTGTCAAACTAACAACTTTCAAGAAAAATGAAAAAGAAAGTTTTCAGCGCTGCCCGTCGAGGCAGCAAGCGAGTGAAAGGGATTTCAAGGGAAGTCCGAGTATTGGATCTACATTCTGCTTACGGCATCAACAAGGATGCTCTAAGCACGCTGATGGTGATGGCGAACCCGCACAAGAATGCACACCTATTCTACGAGGTGTGCAACAGCCTGCGTGGTTTCGATGCTCACTTGCAGGGTGTGATTGTGGAAGCTTTAGCCTTGTATTACACGGGCGAAGCATACACTATCACCAGCATTGAGCATGTCAACGAACTGCTAATAAACCTCTATCGCGAGTGTGACCTTATCAGTATGTCGTAACCCTCTCTTTTGCTTGGGCAGTGCGGATGGCTTTTAGTGCCTCCGCACGGTTGCCCTTGCAATCGGAAACGAAAATCATTATATTCCGCAAAATGAACAGGAACAAGAATAACAAAATAGAAAAGGATATGAAAAGTAAGATTGATCCCTTAACAAAAGAACTTGCTGCAAAGCATAGTGAGTTGGAAGCACAGCGCAAGGTGCGCGAGAAAGAGTTAGGTGACCTTAACCTGGGTAGAATCTTGGGTGGCATCCAGTCGAAAGCAGAGACCATCGCGGCGATTAGAGATGTGACCAAGGGTAAAGGCGACAAGAAGATTATGCAGGTGGTGGAAACTGAGATTATCCGCTCTGCTGATGGCGCTCTGTGGTGCCCCGACTACTCTTCGCGTCCGAATGCCGAGCAGGACATTAACTGTTTTGTGAAGACTCATTGGGTTGCGATTGATGCACCCGTCTGGAAGTATTTCGTCGTCCAATGTGCCGAACGTTGTGGACTGCCTCAGGAATTGAAGATGGACGCTGACTTTATGAAGAAGTTAGTTAACCATACAGCCTTCAACTTCTTTAAGGCGCTCAAGGCCAACATTCCCTACGATGAGGTGTGGCTCAACATGCCTGACGAGACTTTGGTTATCAATAGCAAAGGTAACGTCAGCAGCCATCCGCATCGTCAGGATGATTTGTTCTTCTATTGTCTCAGCTACTATTTTGATCCAAACGCTGAATGTCCGACCTGGCAGGCTTTCCTTGACCGCGTGCTACCTGAGGCAGAGGCTCAGAAGGTGCTGGCGGAGTATTTCTGTTACATACTGATGAAGACTCATCGCTATGAGCGTATGCTGTGGCTCTATGGCCCAGGTCAAAACGGCAAGTCAACGGTATTGAACGTACTGGAAGCCCTATTGGGTTCTGCCAACATCAGTACCATCAGCCTGTCGCAGTTGACCAAAGACCAGAAAATCCGTTATGGCATTGAACACAAGATGTTGAACATCAGTTCTGAAACCGGTCGCGACATAGATGCTGATGTATTGAAACAATTGGTCACAGGCGAGAAGGTTACCATTGAGCGTAAGTACCACGATGCCCGCCAGACGGATGACTATGGCAAGTTCATCGTGGCCACCAACAACATGCCCAAGGCTGAGGATACCTTTGCCTTCTTCCGTCGATTGATAATCATGCCCTTCGTAGTTGTCATACCTGATAGCGAGAAGGATACCCACCTGATAGACAAGCTCAAGGAGGAACTGCCAGGCATTTTAAACTGGGCACTTGAAGCTTTTCCCGGACTGGTAGAGCGCAACGAGTTTACTGAAAGTGAGATGTGTAACCAGGCCCTGAAAAGATATAAGGCTCAGGCCGACAGCGTGTTCCTGTTTATTGAACAGATGTGTCAGAAGTCAGCCGACGCAACGCGTGGCGATTATCTCTATACGCATTACCAAAACTTCTGCCAGTTCATGAGACTGGATAAGAAAGTTGGCCGTAACGACTTTTACAAGCAGCTGGCCGCACATGGTTTTAAGCCGGTGCCTAACGATGGCAAAGATGCCAAGATGTTTAACTTGAAACTCTCGGAATAATATGGACAAACAACACAATCGCTACGACGACCACCGCCTTAACAACCTTAACATCGTTGAGGTGGCTCGTCGTTTGAACCTCAAGCTCCATCGGGCAGGTGTCAACTTCAAGACCAATTGCCTATGGCATCCCGACAGTAACCCATCGCTCATGCTCTATAATAAAACCGGCGAACAGCATTGCCATTGCTATTCGTGCGGTGCCCACCATTCGGTCATTGACCTCGTAATGGAGGCTGGAGGTTGGAATTTTCAGAAGGCCTGTGAATGGCTCTCACTGGAATTTGGCATCGGCACTATAAAGTCATGGAACTATATCCCTACGCCACTACCGCGAGTTGCCGAGCCGACCCCACCGAAGGAGTACCAATACATCCCGATGGAGATGATCGACCCGCTGGTGTCGGTTGATAGTTCTCTGTGCCAGTGTCTGATGCGCATGGCGCATACTAAGGATGCTCTGTGGACTCCCCAGGCGATTGAATGGCAAGTGGAGGAATATCGTCTTGGATGCTGTTCGCTATGGGGTAAGGACGATTGGACGGTGTATCCCTGCATCGACTACTGGGGACGTGTCTGTAACCTCAAAGTGCAACACTATGACACCACACCCGGATCTGCTCGTTACGGTCATGATGACATTGGGAACAGTTATTGGTTGGCCAGCATGTGGTTGAAGGATGGAAAGCTGAAGCCAGAGGCTGGGAAAAAGGTTGAGGATGTCAGGTTCCGCAACAACTGCTTGTTTGGCGAACATCTGCTCAAACGTTATCCATCTACTCAGGTGGCATTGGTCGAAAGCCCTAAGAACGCTATTTTCGGTGCCTTAGCCTTTCCTGAGATGGTTTGGATTGCTGCCGGAAATAAACATAACTTGAATCGCGAGGTTCTTGAACCGCTTCGAAACCGTGAAGTCTTAGCAATACCTGACCGAGATGCGATTCCATTGTGGACTAGTACGCTGGAAGGTATGCGCGACCTGGCCAACTTCACCGTCAGTGACTTTTGTGAGCATCATGCACCAGAGGGACAGCTAAAGTTCGATATTGCCGACTATCTGCAAGGGGATTTTAATGGACTTTTATCAGATGACAAATAGCGCCCAATTCGTTTATTCACAGAGGCTTACGTTAGAAGTTTATGGATTATTTGCTATTTATCACAATAAAAATAAATTTTGTAATTTCTTTTTCAATTTTTGAGAAATATCTTGAAAAAATCCCAATACAATCAGTACAACAAACTATAATTCAAAGCTTTGCTATATTTGAAAGACCAACAAAAACCCCACAAATATGCCGTTCTGACCCTCTCAGAACGGCGTTTTAAGTGGGTCAAAGTGGCGTTCTAAGGTGGTCAGAACGGCGTATTGAGGGTGTGAAAATGGCGTTTTTCTGAGGATAAAAAAAGTTGATAATTTGTTGAAAATAAATGGATTAAAACTTGCATATATCAAGTTTTTTTTGTACCTTTGTACTGTAACAGTCAAGGAGGACTGTAGAGCTTTTCATTAACCCTAATAATCTGTTTAGTTATGGCAGTACGTTATGTTTTGCAGAAATGCAACAACCAGAAGTCGGACAACTACGGGCAGTACGTGGCTCGTGTCCGCACGCTGGGCACCATCTCGACCGCTGAGCTGTCGGAGCAGGTGCAGCAGAACGCTTCGGTGAAGCGCTCTGACGTGAAGGCCGTCATCGAGGAGTTCGTTGACGTGCTGAAGGAGAAGCTGGGTGAAGGCTTCTCAGTGAAGATCGACGGAATAGGGACCTTCTCGCCCCGCATCCGCGCCAAGTACCAGCAGGTGACCGCCGAGAGTCCCTACGACATCGACAAGTTGGACAACAAGGGTAATCGTGCCGGCATCGTCAGCGTGGGTGTCCTGTTCCGTCCTGAGCGTAAGCGCACCTCAGCAGGCAGCATCCAGACGCTGATGCCCGAGCGCAAGCTCAGAAAGTGGGAGAACTACGTCCAGCAGACCACGCCGTCCGGCAACGGTGGCGGTGGCAACGGATAGTCCGACCTCTGAACACAAAGAAGCGAGCCGCGAGGCCCGCTTCTTTTTTTTACTCAATACACTTCATGAGGAAATCGACGGCACCATTGATGCCGAAGCTGCGGACATCGAGCGAGATGTCGTAGTTGCGGGCGTCGCACCAGTCGCGACCTGTAAATGTCTTGGTGTAGAGCTCACGACTGAAGTCGTTATCGACAATCATGGCTGCTGCATCCGCCTCGCTGATGTCGTACTTCTCGGCAATACGACGTTTGCGGCAGTCAACGCTAGAGTGGATAAAAATCTTCAAAGCGTTGGGGTAGTCGGCAAAGATGTCGAAGCCGCAGCGTCCGATGACGACGCACGACTCCTTCTCGGCAATGTGGCGGATGATGTCTGCCTGTGCACGGAAGAGGGCATGACTGGTCTGGTCTTTCTCCTGACCGTTGTACTCGGCATTGGCCATATAGGTGCGGTAGAAGTTGGTGAAGTCGTCGCGCCACATGGGGTTGCGAAGCTCAATCTTCTCTACGGCGTCCTCAACGGTTCTCATGCGCGAGGCCACCTCGTTCAGAATCTGCTTGTCGAGCAGTTTCACTCCGAGCCGTCGTGCCAGCTCGGTGCCAATCTCG
Organism: uncultured Prevotella sp.; assembly: GCA_947169685.1. Taxonomy (GTDB): domain Bacteria; phylum Bacteroidota; class Bacteroidia; order Bacteroidales; family Bacteroidaceae; genus Prevotella. The sequence goes on from CAMVQS010000017.1 coordinate 13,972, forward strand.
TGACCGCCTGTTCCGAACTGGCGGCTGATGGTGATGATGAATTTTTCCTTGCTGTTCATAGTCTTAGTATTTTGATAACGTTTTCTGTCTGCAAAAATACAAAAAACTTCTGAGAAATGCAAGTTTTTTACAAATTTTCTAAGGAGTTAAGAGGAGTTAGGGGGAGTTAGGAGGAGTTAAGGGACATATGTTTTGCTATCGTTACGTCTTCGGGGTGGCAGGAGTATTGTCCCTTAACTCCCCGCCGAAGGCGAGGCCCATAGGGCCGATAACTCCTCTTAACTCCCCTTTATCTCCATCTAATCTTTACATGGAACGACCGAGGAAACGCTTGTCCAGATATTGCTGGAAAGCATCACGATACATGTCGCCGATGGGCAGGTAGGTGTCGGCATCGAGGATGATGCGGTTCTTGTTGACCTCCTGTACCTGCTGCAGGTTGACGATGTAGGAACGGTGGATGCGCATAAAGGTGTCGGGCAGCCACTCTTCCAGCTTCTTCATGGAGAGCAGGGTGGTGACGGGCTTCGCCTCGCCCTCGATATAGATGCGCAAGTATTCCGACATAGCCTCCACGTAGCGTATCTTGCTGACTTGGATGCGTACCACGCGGTAATCGGACTTCACGTAGAGCGAGTCATCGTCGGCATGGACGGCAGGCGCAGCCTGCTGCTGTGCCTCGCTGGTCAAACGCTCCTGGAGCCTGTTGGCAGCACGGCGGAACTCGTCGAGGCCAAAGGGCTTGAGCAGGTAATCGACGGCATTGACGCGGAAGCCATCGACGGCATAGTCGGCATAGGCGGTGGTGAAGACCACCAGGGGCGGTGCAGCCAAAGACTTGACAAAGTCCATGCCGTTGAGGTCGGGCATGTTGATGTCGCAAAACAGGGCATCGATGGCCTCTTTCTGCAGGATGGCATGTGCCTCTACAGCGTTACTGGCTTTACCGGCCAGTTCGAGGAACGGTACTTTCTCAATGTAGGTGACAAGTTGCTGGAGTGCCAGCGGCTCGTCGTCAATGGCAAGACATCTAATCATAGGGGTATTGTCAGTTCAATATGGTAGGTATTTGTATTATCATTGATATTCAGCGTATAGCGGCTGCCGTAGATGAGTTCCAGGCGTTCGCGGATATTCTTCAGTCCTACGCCGCCCTGTTGCTGGCTGGAGGCTGTGGGCTGTTTGCTGTTGCGGCACTGGAAGGTTAGCATGCCGTTCTCGATGGTGGCGCCTACCTCAACGAAGGACTGTTGCTGGTAGCTGATGCCATGCTTGAAGGCGTTTTCCACGAAGGTGACGAAGAGCAGGGGAGGCACTTCGCTGCCAGCAGGAGCCGAAGGCAGATTGACGGTAATCTGCACATTGTCCGTATAGCGCAGGCTCATCAGCGTGATGTAGTTCTGCAGGAACCCCAGTTCGGCACTGAGTGGCACCATCTTCTTGTTGCCCTCATAGAGCACGAAGCGCATCATCTTCGACAGTTCGAGGATGGTATGCTTGGCTTTCTCGGGGTCAATATCCACGAGTGCGTGGATGTTGTTGAGCGTGTTCATGAAGAAGTGAGGGTTGATCTGGTAGCGCAGGTATTCCAGCTGTCGCTCCAGGTTCTGCTTCTCCAGTTCGGCCAATTGCTGCTGGTCGTGCCTCTGCTTGAAGTAGAGTTTGACGCCGAGGTTCATGCCCAGCATCAAGATGAGCATGATGACGCTTACGACGTCGTGCTGTCCCATGATGACAGGAGCATGCTTGCGGAAGTGAGGCATGGGCTTGCGTGGCTCGTGGTCGAAGTCGTCGAGGGGGCGTGGGGGAAGACCTTGTTCTGTGGGGACAGGACCGAAGCGTCTCTCGTCAGGACGACTGGTGCATTGCCATACGGCAAAGGCTGCGACCATAACGGCCACCAGTGTGAAGTAGGTCCAGCGTCGTCCGCGATAGACCAGCAGGGGGGCCAACAGGAAGTTGTGCACCAGGAAGGCTGCGAGGAAGAACAGCAGCTTACGCCACACCAACAACACCTCCAGCCAGCTGAAGGCCAGCTGTGTGTCGGTGGTGGAGCGTATATAGAGACTGAGCACTGGCGCTATGAAGAGCAGGCTCCACAGCGCCAGGTACGTCAGGTTTTCATATTTCTGCTGATTCTTCATCATTTTATATAACGTCAGCATACGGGCTTTTATTGTGTATTAATGCCAGCCACCGCCAGGAAAGCCGCCTCCAGAGCCGCCCATGCCGCCTGATATGGTGTTCGAAGCTGTTGCCGTAACAGATGTTGAACCGAGGTTCACGGTATAGCTGCTGCCGCTGGTCAGGCCAGGGGCGCTGATGACGATGGTGCCGTTGTTGTAGCTATAAGGAGGCATGGTGAAGGTGGCTACTGTCGTGTTGTCGCTCTTGACGGTAACGGTGCCGTTGGCCTGTACGCTGCCTGTGGTGCTGATGATGCCCTGTGAAGTGCTGCCTAAGGAGCCGTCAAACCTTCCTCCGATGCCGAAGATGTAACCGCCAGTGATGTAGAGCTTGTGCTGCTCGTCGATGTCGATGCCGGCCTCTGCACCTCCTGTTCCCATGGCAATGAGCGTGCCGCCCTTCAGGTACATATTGCCGTTGGTGTCGATGCCGTCGTTGTTGGTACCGACAGCCATTACCGTACCACCGCTGATGGTCAGGTCGCTCGATGAGTTGATGGCATCGTCGTGGGCAGAAACCAGAACCGTGCCGCCTGTGATGTCGAGCGTTCCCTTGCTCTCGATGCCCTCGGCGTTGTTGCCGCTGGTACGTACCATGATGTCGCCGTCGGTGATAGTCAGCACGCCATGCTCGTTCTTCGTACCAATCTTGATGCCCTTGGGTGACGAGGTGTAGGCATCGTCCAAGTTGTCGGTGTTGCCTGTGTAGTTGTGACTTTCTGAGGTGCCGTTGCTGTAGTAGAGGCCGCCCGTAGTGATGACTCGAATCTTACCACCGTTGATGTAGGCCTCCCAGTCAGCCTTTAGACCCTTGCCGCCACTACCGGTCGATTTCAGATAGATCTCACCGTCGTTGATGGTGAGGATGGAGTCGCACGCGATACCTGCCGAAGCTTTTGTCTCCAAGTCGTCCGTGTCCCAGTCGCCGTTGCTGGTGCTGACAACCGTCGTACGACCACCGTTGATGGTGATGTCAATGTCGCCGTTGATGCCCTTGGCACCGGCTGCCGAAATCTCGACGTTGATGATGCCGCCGTTGATGTAGAGGTCGTCACCAGCCTTGATGCCGTGGTTGGCCGTGGAGTTGACGTAGAGGTTCACGCCCTTGTCGATGACAATGTTGCTCTTGCCGTGAATACCATTATTATAAGTACCATAGACGTCCAAGGAACCTGTGCCGCTGATGAGCAGCTTGCCCTTGGCAAAGAGTGCACCCTTGTGACCGTCGTCGGCGCTGGTACCGTCAGTCAAACGGTTGGTGCCTGTCAGTACGACGAAGGCTTTTTTCTTGCTCTCAATGTCGATGGCAGTGCTGCGTTTGTTGGTGATATCCACACCATTCAGGTTCAGTTCGAAGTCCGCCTTGCCGTCGATGGTCAGCGAACCGTCACTCGTCGTTCCGGTAACTACGTAGCAGATTCCCTCCGTGCTGCCGTGGGTGGCTGTCACGTCGTTGCCGTCAACGGTAATGGTAACACCGTTGGCTTCCGATGCCGTGGGGTTCGACATGTCGATGTTGACGATGGTCTCAAACGTGTTCTGGCTGATGTCGTCGCTGGCTTCAGGGTAAGAGGCTGCTGCCGATGAAGAAGGCTCAGCCGTCGTCTTGTCGATGTTAACGGCAAAGGTCAGCAGTTCGCTGGTGGCGTCGCTGCTGACACTCTGGTTGCCGCTGTTATCCTGATTGTTTCCGTTCTCGGGCGTTGTGCCGTTGTTGTACCAGTCGCTAATGGGGTCGTCGCTGGTGCAGGCTGTCCAGCCCGTCATCGATGCTATGAGCATCATTGCATAGATTACTTTTTTCATACCTTTGTTTGTTTAAATGGTTTTCTGCTGCAAAAGTAATGTATTCGCTATTTCCCCACAAATATATTCAGCAAACACCCTGATTCTGTCAACCAACAGAACCAGGGTGTGTAAAATTAACTTAATAAACTTTCAATATAGGGAGTTAAGAGGAGTTAGGGGGAGTTAGGAGGAGTTAAGGGACATATGTTTTGCTATCGTTACGTCTTCGGGGTGGCAGGAGTATTGTCCCTTAACTCCCCGCCGAAGGCGAGGCCCATAGGGCCGATAACTCCCCTTAACTCCCCTTTAACTCCCAATTAAACTTTAAAGACCCAGTCTTCTCTTTGCCTCGTTAGCTGCATCGTCGATGGCACCAGCAGCCTTCTTCTTCTGTTCATCAACAGTGGCGTCAACCTTCTTCTTGGCTTGGTCCTTGACATCGTTGACAGTAGCCTCGGCACCCTCCTTGACGGCATCGGCAGCACCCTCTACGGCTTCGACAGTCTCGCCAGGAACAGCAGCGATGGTAGAGATCAATGTGGTGACGGCATCGTTCTGTTCGCCCACCACAGCCTTAATCTGTTCAGCATTCTCCTTCAGGTATGCGCTGACGGTCTTCTGATATACCTTTGCAGCTACAGTGTCGCCCTGAGCCGTCAGTTCAGCAATACGTTCCTTGGCCTTCTGCAGGACGGCCTGCACAGCCTCAGGGTTCTTGGTAAGAATCTTCTCCTTCAGTTCCTTCGTCAGGTTGTCAGCATCGATGCCGGCCAGCTCCTCTGGGCTGGGTTCAGCGACCAGACTTGTGGAATCAATGGCAGGGCCCTGACCAGTCTTGTTGTTACAAGCAGTAAAACCAATGGCAGCAATGGCCATCACAGCAAAAATCAACTTTCTCATGTTCTTTCTCCTTATTTAATTAATAAAACATTTTGGCGGCAAAGATACGATTAAGTAAGCAGAAAACCAAAAGTTTTGACAAAAATTGTTGTCCGACAATAAACGTTTACGTAATTTATTTCGTGTTTTTCGTTGAAGATATTTTGCCAATCCAAAAAAATAGTCTAACTTTGCAGAAGTATTTGAAAATTCATATCAAAAACAAACGAACAAAACAAATGGCTAAAATTGTAACATTGGGCGAGATTATGCTCCGCCTGTCGCCGCAAGGCAACGACCGTTTCATTCAGAGTGAATCATTCCGCATCATCCCTGGTGGTGGTGAGGCAAACGTAGCTGTCAGCGTGGCTAACTACGGCCACGAGGCATATTTTGTCAGTAAGCTGCCAAAGCATGAAATTGGCCAGATTGCCGTTAATGCCCTGCGTCGCTATGGCGTGAATACGCAGTACATTGCCCGTGGTGGTGACCGCGTTGGTCTGTACTATGCAGAGACGGGTGCATCTATGCGTCCCTCAAAGGTGATTTACGACCGTGCTCACTCTGCCATTGCCGAGGCTGAGCCGAAGGACTTTGATTTCGATGCTATCATGGAGGGTGCCGCTTGGTTCCACTGGAGCGGTATCACACCTGCCATCAGCGATAAGGCTGCAGAACTGACCCGTCTGGCTTGTGAGGTTGCCAAACGTCACGGAGTTACCGTATCGGTTGACCTGAACTTCCGCAAGAAGCTGTGGACCAGCGAGAAGGCTATCAGCATCATGCGTCCCTTGATGAAGTATGTTGATGTATGTATTGGTAACGAGGAGGATGCAGAGTTGTGTCTTGGTTTCAAGCCCGATGCAGACGTAGAGGGTGGTCAGACTGACGCTGCCGGCTACGAAGGAATCTTCAAGCAGATGCGTGAGGAGTTTGGCTTCAAGTATGTCGTTTCTACGCTCCGCGAGAGCTACAGTGCTACGTTCAATGGCTGGAAGGCCCTGATCTACGATGGTAAGGAGTTCTATCAGTCAAAGCGTTACGAGATTAATCCGATCATCGACCGTGTAGGTGGTGGTGACTCTTTCTCTGGTGGTCTGATTCACGGTCTGCTGACCAAGCCTACACAGGGTGAGGCCCTTGAGTTTGCCGTGGCTGCCAGTGCCCTGAAGCATACGATTAATGGCGACTTCAACCTGGTAGGTGTTGACGAGGTAGAGTCTCTCGCTGGTGGCAATGCCAATGGACGCGTACAGCGCTAAACGAATTGAGAATTGAGAATTGATAATTATGGCAAAGTTCGATAAAATTGCAGTATTGAAGAAAATCGGTGACACTGGTATGGTGCCCGTCTTCTATCACAAGGATTTAGAGACTTGCAAGAACGTGGTGAAAGCCTGTTATGAGGGTGGCGTTCGTGCTTTTGAGTTTACAAACCGTGGCGACTTCGCTCAGGAGATCTTCGGTGAGCTGGTGAAGTGGGCTGATAAGGAATGTCCTGAGCTGGCTCTGGGTATCGGCTCTATCGTTGATGCCCCCACAGCAGCGATGTACATTCAGCTGGGCGCTTGCTTCGTAGTAGGTCCGTTGCTGAATCCCGACATTGCTCCAGTCTGCAACCGTCGCCTCGTTCCCTACTGCCCTGGCTGTATGACAGTTAGCGAAATCGGTAAGGCACAGGAGTTGGGGTGCGACCTGACCAAGGTGTTCCCCGGTGATGTGGTAGGTCCGAACATGGTGAAGGGTCTGAAGGCTCCGATGCCCTGGTCGAAGATTATGGTGACCGGTGGTGTAGCTCCTGAGGAGGAGAACCTGACCAAGTGGTTCAAGGCTGGCGTGTTCTGCGTTGGCATGGGCTCTAAGCTGTTCCCCTCTGACAAGGTAAAGGCCGGCGACTGGCAGTATGTAACCGACAAGTGCAAGGAGGCACTCGGTTATGTGGCTAAGGCACGCGCTTAACAGCCTCGCTGCAATACTTATTTTCTCAGCTTGTTCATCGCCTGATAGGCAAGCGGTGGACAAGCTGAATTCTCTTTCCTATGCCTATCACTATCGAAATCTTGATTCTACAGAACACTATGCACAGCAGGCTTACCAGCTTGCGCTGGGCGATACTACGTCATTGCTGAACGCTTCGTATGATGACGGTTGTGCAGAAGCTCTGAACAACCTGGCCTTCGTCAGTATCATGCGTATGGACTACGACGAAGCCAAACGTCAGCTGGACCTGTTGGCTACCAAGACAGACAATCAGGTGGAGCTGCTTATCTCCGACATCCAGCAGATGCGCCTTTGCCAACGTCGCTCTACCAATCGTGAATTCTACGACTACAAAGAAAAGGCGATTAACCGTCTGATGCGTATCAACGAAGAACGCCAGACGCTGTCCGAACGATTGCAGCAACGCATGATTTATGCAGAGAGTGAACTGTCCATCGTACAGAGCACCTACTATTATTACGTGGGACTGGAACGACAGTCTATCGAAGCTATTGAATGGATATATCAAAATGTTGACGTAGAGCGCGATACAGCTCAAATGCTCAACTATCTCTATAATGTCGGTGCAGGCGGTATTATTACGGAAGGAACACAGGCAGACATCAACCAACAGGAGTATGATTTCCTGATGCGCTGCCTGCTGATGGCCCGTCAGTATGACTATCCGTACTTTGAAGCCAACTCCTTGGAGGCATTGTCGGAACACCTCATGCATCCGGAGGCTCGTCAGACGCTTATAGCCGACAACCTGCCAGCCATGAAGTTCCTGAATCCTGAAGGTGTCAGCGACGACATGCTGGCTGTTCATCTGGCGGAGCAGGCCCTCGACATCTTCTCGCGCTATGGCGACGTCTATCAGATAGCAGGTGCTTATCGTACGCTGGCATCGTGCTATCATGCGATGGACAATGACAGCCAGGCGCTGGACTTCCTGCAAAGTGCCTTGTCGAATCCGAAGATTGAACAGGCTCCTGACCTGGTGGCCAGTATCCGCGAACAGCTTTCCGTAGCGTATGCTGCTGTCAATGACAAAGTGGCCAGCGACCAGAACCGTAATATCTATCTGGACTTGCAACAGCAGACTCGTCAGGATCGTGAGCTACAGGCTCGTGCCGACATGTATGACCTGACGGCTAACCGCCAGAACCTGATGATGCTGGTAGTGGTAGTGGCCATCGTGCTGCTGGTGTTTATGCTGTGGCTCTTCAACTATCTGAACCAAAGGCAGAAGCGCAACACCAACAATGAGCTGGACGAGCTCTTGGAACAACGTCGGGAACAAGTGGCATTGGCTACGCTGCATATTGAAAGGAACGAACGCCGTAACCTGGAACAGCGGGCTAAGGTGTCGCTCGTCAATACCACCATGCCTTTCATCGACCGTATCATCCACGAGGTGAAAGCTTTGGAGGAGAAAGGCGAGCACAGGGAGGAACGACTGGAGTATATCCGTGAGTTGACAGACAAAATTAACGAGCAGAACGACCTGCTGACCCATTGGATTCAACTGCGTCAGGGTGAACTGAGCCTGCGCATTGAGAGCTTCCCCCTGCAACCTCTGTTCGATATCGTTGCTCGTGGTAAGATGTCGTTCCAACTCAAGGGGATTGACTTACAAGTGAAACCAACGCAAGCTGTGGTAAAGGCTGACCGCATACTGACGCTTTTCATGTTGAACACGCTGGCCGATAATGCCCGTAAGTTTACGCCTGAGGGTGGTAGCGTCACGATTAGTACGAAGGAGACCGACAGCTATGTCGAGGTCAGCGTTGCTGATACGGGCATCGGCATGACCGAAGACCAGCTGGCACATCTCTTCGACCATAAGGTCATCAACGGTCATGGCTTTGGCCTGATGAACTGCCGAGGCATCATGGACAAATACCGTAAGGTGAGCAACATCTTCAATGTCAGCACGCTTGCTGCCGAGAGTCAGGAGGGTAGGGGTAGCCGACTCTTCTTCCGCTTGCCAAAGGGTGTGGTACGTCTGCTGCTGGCCCTCGTGTCGTTTGCTGCATGGGGAACGATGGATGCGACAGCCCAGAAAGCACCGCTTACTGTTCTCGAACAAGCCTATATCTACTCTGACAGTGCCTACTTCACGAATGTCAACGGACAATATGAGCGCACGCTGGAGTTTGCAGACTCTTGCCGCAAGTACCTCAATGCGTACTATCTGCAGCAGCATCCCAACGGTCTTCAGCTGATGTTGCGTGAAGGTGACACGTCGCTCCCTGTGCCTGAGATACAGTGGTTCCACGACAGCCTGCAGACCAACTATAAAGTGATTCTCGACATCCGTAACGAGTCGGCTGTGGCAGCCCTGGCACTCCACCAGTGGTCGCTCTACGCCTATAATAATAAGGTATATACACAGCTGTTCAAGGAGATGTCGGCCGACAACACGCTGGAGGAGTATTGCCGCATGATGCAGCAGTCGCAGACCAACCGCACCATTGCCATCATCATTCTGATTCTGGTGCTGGCCATTATCCTGCCTGCCTATTATCTGCTGTATTACCGTCATCGACTGGAACGTCGTTTCCGTCAGGAGCAACAACAGCAGGACAGCGCAGAGGTCCTTGAGGACGAACTGCGACGTGCCGAACTGGAGAACAACAACCTGCACGTTTCCAATAGCGTGCTCGACAATTGCCTCTCAACCCTGAAGCACGAGACGATGTACTATCCCTCACGCATCCGACAGCTCATAGACAGTCCTGAGGTTAACCTGCAGGCCATCGACGAGGTGGTGACCTACTATCGCGACATCTATTCGCTGCTCAGTCAGCAGGCCATGCGTCAGGTCGATCAGGTGAAGATTCATCTGACGGCTGTTCCCCTCTATGGTGTTACGGTGCTTGGCGACGAGAATCTGCTGCGCTATCTCTTCGAACTGCTGACGCGCCAGAAGGACGACATCAGTGCCGAGGTGAAGGACGATAAGTATGTGCTCTTCACAGTTCGCATGCCTCAGCTGCATCTGACTGATGACGAGGCACAGGCGCTATTTACAGCAAAGCAAGACAATATCCAGTACCTGCTGTGCCGCCAGATTGTGCGTGACCACTCCGAAGCCACCAATCGTCGCGGCTGCGGTATCTGGGCTGAGAATATCAACGGAATAACTAACATCAAAATAACATTACCCAGATGGAACCATTCAAAGTGATTATTGTAGAAGACGTGCCCCTCGAACTGAAGGGTACTGAAGGAATTATCCGCAACGACATACCTGAGGCGGAAGTCATAGGAACGGCAGACAACGAGGCAGCCTACTGGCGGCTCATCAAACAGCAGAAGCCCGACTTGCTGCTGCTCGACTTGGGACTGGGCGGCTCAACGACGGTCGGTGTGGAGATATGTCGCCAGACCAAGGAGATGTATCCGCAGGTGAAGGTGCTCATCTTTACAGGTGAGATACTGAACGAGAAGCTGTGGGTCGATGTGCTCGACGCAGGAGCCGACGGCATCATCCTGAAGAGCGGCGAGATGCTGACACGCAGCGACGTGCGCTCCGTGATGGAAGGTAAGCAGCTGGTGTTCAATGAGCCCATTTTGCGAAAGATTGTAGAGCGTTTCTGCAAGGCAGTCAGCAGCGGACAGGTACGTCAGGAGTCGTTGGTCAACTACGAGATCGATGAGTACGACGAGCGTTTCCTTCGTCACTTGGCCCTTGGTTACACGAAAGACCAGATTACGCAGTTGCGTGGTATGCCCTTCGGCGTGAAGAGTCTGGAGAAGCGCCAGAACGAACTCGTGCAGAAGCTCTTTCCCAATGGCAATGGCGGCGTAGGCATCAATGCCACCCGTCTGGTGGTGCGTGCCATCGAGCTGCGCATCCTTGATATAGACAACCTCCAACCCGATAGCGAATGAAGAAACTGTTGCCCCGTCTGGCGTTGTGCCTGCTGCTGGCCGATGTGTTGCTCGTGCTGTTGTCGTGGCTGATGAGTGCCATGCCAACAGTTCAGGTGCGTTCGCTACTGACGGGTGAAGGCATACGCTGGCTGCTCGGTCACTCCTGCGACATGATTGCCACCCCTCTGTTGGCGTGGATTGTGTTGCTGGGCATGGGCGTGGGCTGCCTGCGTGCCAGTGGTCTCCTGACAGCATTCTCACGGGCGGGCCATCGTGACCGTGTAGCGCTGTGGAGTACAGGCGTGCTGCTGGTGCTTTATGTCGTCGTGCTGTTGTTGCTGACGGCCGTTCCTCATGCCATCCTGCTTAGTGCGACGGGCGACCTCTTCCCTTCGCCGTTCAGCGCCAGTCTGGTGCCCTGTCTGGCTTTTGGACTCTGTCTGCTCAGCATTGTCTATGGTGTGATGTCAGGTCGTTTCAGTACGCTGTCCGACATCTACGAGGCGCTGCTTTCAGGCCTGCGTTCCTCGGCAGTCTTCATTCTTTTCTATGTCCTGCTGATACAGTTGTACTTTACGGTCTCTTTTGTTTTTATGATTAACTAATTCTATTAAATCGTAACTTATGATGAAAAATATATGTATCGTGACGGGTGCACGTCCCAACTTCGTGAAGGTAGCCCCCATCGTCCGTGCCATTCAGCGGGCACGTGAACAGGGCGCTGATGTTGCCTGCCAGTTGGTGTATGCCGGTTCCGAGAAAGACTCCACGCTCGAACCCACGCTCTTTGAAGACCTCCAGATGCCGCATCCCGATTTCTTTCTGGGAGTTGACTGTGCCAGTCTGAACGAGCTGACCGGTCGTGTGATGGGAGAGTTCGAACAGTATCTGAATGCCCATCCCACCGATGTGGTGATTGTCGTTGACGACCTTGCCTCGACGATGGCGGTAGCCATTGTGACCAAGAAGCGCGGCATTCGTCTGGCACATCTCGTGGCTGGCACCCGTTCGTTCGACATCACGATGCCCAAGGAGATTAACCGCCTCGTCATCGACGGACTCTCAGACCTGCTGTTCACGGCAGGCGTCTCTTCCAACAGCAATGCCACACGCGAAGGAGCCGAGATGCACAAAATCTATATGGTGGGAAACATCCTCATGGATTCGCTCCGTCAGGCACATGGCCGACTGCGTCGTCCTGCTGTGCTCGACAAACTGAAGCTCGAGGCAGGGCAGTATCTGGTGTTCACCCTGAACCGTCGTGCGCTGATGGCCAACAAGGAGAACCTGAAGCAGATGCTCGATGCCATCACGTCATGCGGTCTGCCCATTGTAGCCCCGTTGCGCGATGAAGCAGCAAAGGTCGTCTCCTCGCTCAACTCTCAACGCTCAACGCTCAACATTATCCACCCCTTGCCTTATCTGGAGTTCGGCTGGCTGACGGCAAACGCCAAAGGCATCATTACCGACTCCGGCAACGTGGCTGAGGAAGCAACGTTCAACGGTGTTCCTTGCATCACGCTCAACAGCTATACCGAGCACATAGAGACCGTCAAGCAAGGCTCCAACGTGCTGGTAGGCGAGGATGCCAACCAACTGCGGGAGGCACTTGCCACGCTCGAAAAGGGCGAATGGAAGAAGTGCTCACTGCCCGACCGCTGGGACGGCCGTACCGCCGAGCGTATCGTCCAGACGTTACTCGCCATGTAACGCCTCTTTACTCGGTATGTAACGGATCGTTACTCGGTATGTAACGGGTCGTTACTCGGTATGTAAAGCTCCTTTACTCGGTATGTAACGTGGCGTTACCCGGTATGTAAGCAAAGGATAACTAAAAAAAGTTGTCCTTTTTTTTGGCTGTTTACGCAATTTGCACTACCTTTGCATCCGCAATCGGTTCGCGTAACAGCGATTAATAGGGAATGGGGTGAGAATCCCCGACTGTCCCGCAGCTGTGAGTTGTCCTTAACGGAGCAAACAGGATGCCACTGAACATTTTTCGGGAAGGCGTTTGCAACGAGGCAACAAAGTCAGAAGACCTGCCGGTTTGCTGATGAGTAATGGGCTTCCGCCTCGAGGATTGGGCGGCTCCAAAAAGCAACAAGGATGAGGAAACTATTGGCCATCGTGGGTTATTGTATGATGTCGGCATACGTGTCGGCACAGACGGATACGACTACACATCAGATTGACGAGGTGCAGGTCGTAGATAGCCGCAAGCACCACACGCTGACTTCGACGGCTCCGTTGCACGTGATGGATCACGGTGAGATGTTACGCATGGGCGTTACCGATATGGCCGACGCGCTACACCGTCTGCCGGGCATCACACTGCGTGACTATGGTGGGGCAGGTGGCATGAAGACGGTCTCGGTGCGCGGCTTCGGTGCCAAGCACACAGGCGTCAGCTACGACGGTGTGATGCTCTCGGAATGTCAGAGCGGCGAGATAGACCTGTCGCGCTATTCGCTGGATAATGTGGGTAGCCTCTCGCTGGTCATCGGCGACAACGACGACATCTTCATTCCGGCTCGTCAGGCTACGACTCCTGCCAGCATCAATATCCAGACAATGTCGCTCCCCACAGACGATGTGCGTCCACATTTGACAACACAGCTGAAGTTCGGCTCGTTCGGCTATGTGTCGCCGTTCCTGAAATATGAGCAGAACATGAACGAGCGCTTTGCGCTTTCGGCAGTAGGGGAATATACCTACGCGGAGAACGACTATCCCTATACGATTAAGAATGGTATAGAGACCATTGAGGACCGCCGTAAGAACAGCAGGATGAACTCCGGACACGGAGAGCTGAACTTCCTGTGGACCATCAGTCCGTCGGACCGTCTGACGGGTAAGGTCTATTATTACGACAACGACCGCCAGTTGCCCGGGCAGGTGTTCTATTATTCGAATACCAGTCGTGAGACGCTCCGCGACCGCAACCTCTTCGGTCAGCTGATGTATCAGAAGCGCCTGTCGGAGAGACTGTCGTTGAAGCTGAACGGGAAATTCAACTGGTCGGCATCGCTCTATGATGACGGTATGGTAGCCAGTCAGATTCTGGATGCCAACTACTGGCAGCGCGAATACTACACGTCGGCCTGTCTGTTGTACCTGCCCAGCGACGAATGGGCGTTCGACTACTCCGTGGATTATGCCCACAACAACCTGAACAGCACGCTTGATACGGACGTGCGTCCTTATCGTAACACCCTGCTGCAGTCGGCTACGGCCAAGTACCGTACGCGGCGGCTGACGGTGATGGGACGTCTGCTCTATTCGCTTTACCTGAACGGAGCCAAGCAGGGCGCGTCGGCAGAGGACATGCGCCGCCTGTCACCCTCGCTGAGCCTGTCCTATCTGTTGTTGCCCAACCTGCACGTGCGTGCTTCCTATAAGGAGATTTTCCGTGCTCCAACGTTCAACGAAAACTATTTCTTCCACTACGGCTCCAAGGACCTGCATCCCGAGCGGACGGAACAGCTGAACGTGGGCGTGACGTGGACGGGAGACTTTGGAAAAACCAGCCTTCAGACAACGCTCGACGGCTATTACAACATCGTGAAGGACATGATTGTGGCCGTGCCTTTCAATATGTTCGTATGGAACTGCGTTAACGTGGGTAAGGTGCGTGTGCTGGGTCTTGACTTTACATTGAATGCGTCTCATCAACTCGCCAAAAGACAGACGCTTACACTTTCCGGCTATTACAGTTATCAGCGAGCACAGAACCGTGCCGACGAGACTTCACCTTATTATAATAACCAGATAGCCTACACGCCCGAGCACAGCGGTTCGGCGGCGTTGGCTTGGGAGAATCCTTGGGTGAACATCTCTACTCACCTGACGACTGTGAGCGAACGCTGGACAACCAATGCCCATATTGAGGGAACCCGCGTGAAGGGCTATTACGAACTGGGCGCATCGGCCTACCGTCGCTTCCATGTAGGACGGAGCATGATGGAGTTGCGTCTGGACTTGAAGAATTTGACTGACAAGCAATACGAGATCGTGGGAAGCTATCCCATGCCTGGCAGAAGCTATCAGATATCACTTAATTACAAATTATAAAAACAACAAGAAAAATGAAAAAGTATCTTTTGAGTTTTGCAGTACTGATGATGGGCACAGCCCTCTTTACTGCATGTAGCAATGACGATGACGAACCCGTTATTAAGCCGGTTGACGTGTCGAACGGTATGTTCCTGGTTGGTTCAGGTAACAAGAAGGCCGGTATTGACGGTAACCTCAGTTACATTGACTATACGAAAGGCACCGTTACGTCAAATGCTTTCCAGCTGGCCAACGGTAAGTCGGTAGGTAAGACTGCCAACTACATCATGACCTATGGCAACAAGCTGTACATCGTGGTGGATGCCGAGGCAACCATCTGGGTATGTGACAAGCAGACCCTGAAGGTCATCAAGCAGATCAGCACCACCGCGCTGCTGGGTGAGAAGGACGGTCTGAGCCCCCGTGCAGCTGTCGGCAAGGACGGTTTGCTGTACTTCGCCTGCTATGGTGACAGCTACAATGGCGGTAACGGTATCGTGGCTGCTATCGATACCATCAACTTCGCTAAGCAGAAGACCTATACCGTAGGTTCTTATCCCAATGGCGTAACACTCTGCAGCAGCTATCTCTTTGTCACAAACTCTGATTATGGTAGTAATGTAAAGCCCTCTCTGTCGAAGATTGACCTCACGAACGGTACTGTCAGCGAGATTAAGGATGCTGCGATTACCAACCCGATGGAAATCCTGACCGTAGGCAACGATGTTTATTATCTGGATTATGGTACCTACGATGAGAACTGGAACCAGACGGGTGCTGGTGTTCGCAAGGTGACACTCGATGGCAAAGTGACGAAGGTGGTTGACGGAACGGCTATGTGCACTGATGGTAAGAAAATCTACACCGTAAATGCTCCTTATGGTGCCAGCGGTACGAACTACCTGATTTACGACGCAGCAACCGGTACTACTACCAGCTGGGAGCCTGCTGACGTGTTCAGTCCCGCAGTTATCGCAGCTGACCCCATTACGGGTAACATCTTCATCGTTTCTTACCAGAAGAACCCCGATACCGGTTATGCCGGCTATGCCCTGCCTTCATACACCAACCAGTATGACGCTACAGGTAAGCTCGTGAAGAAGTACGAGGGTACGGCCACTGGTCCTATCTCGGTTGTCTTCAACACTGGTGTGAAGTACGTACAAGAATAATGCACCCCTCAATGATAAAGGACTCTTTGTTTGCTTTATTAGCGGCAGTATTGCTGTCCTCCTGCGGCGGGCAAACCGCCCGTCAGCAGGGGGATGGTGATACTGTTTCCTTCAAGTATGCCTCGCTGCTCACTATCGTGGATTATGACGGTTACAGCGTGGCTACTATCCGTAACCCCTGGAAGGAGGGAATGACGCTGCACACCTATGTGCTGGTGCCCAAAGGAACGAACCCCGATGTACCGGAAGGTACGGTTATCCAGACACCGATTCAGCGTTCGGCCGTCTTCACGACGGTTCATTGCTCGCTGCTCACTACGCTGGGTTGCGGCGAAGCCATCGTGGGTGTGGCAGACTCAAAGTACATCAAAGTCCCCTGGATTCAGCAGCAGATTAAGCAAGGACGCATTGTCGATTGTGGCAATGGTCTGAATCCTGTGGTAGAGAAAATCATGGACATCAAGCCTGACGTCATCATGCTCTCGCCTTTCGAGAACTCCGGCGGCTATGGCAAGGTGGAAGACATCAATATCCCCATTGTGGAGTGTGCCGAATATATGGAGAGCTCACCACTTGGACGTGCCGAGTGGATGAAGTTCTACGGTCGTTTGTTCGGACAGCAGCAGCGCGCCGACAGTTTGTTTGCCGTTGTTGACAGTTGTTATCAGGCCCTGAAGACACAGGCTGCGAAGGCAGGCGAGGGTAGGAGCGTGCTGTTCGACAAGATTGTGGGCAACGTCTGGTACGTGCCGGGTGGACACAGCACTATCGGACAGATGATCAAGGATGCCGGCGGACGTTATCCGTGGGCTGACAACGAGCAGAGCGGAAGCCTTTCATTGCCTTTTGAGACAGTATTGGAGAAAGCCGGTGAGAGTGACGTGTGGCTCTATCGCTACACCAGTGACCACGTCATGACGTTGGAGGAGCTGATGGCTGACCATCGCGGCTATGAACAGCTGAAGCCCTACCGCACGGGCGAGGTCTATGGCTGCAATGTCGAAGTGTCCCGTTTCTACGAGGAATCACCCTTCCGTCCTGACTATCTGCTTGGCGATTTTATACAAATTCTTCATCCTGAGATAACAAATCTACCGCCTTTACGTTATTATGTAAAGGTAAAACGGTAAAACATTGAAGAAAGGAACCGTCTGGTGTATAGTACTGACAGCGCTGATGGTGCTGCTGTTCGTGCTCAACCTGGTAAAGGGAAGCATTGATATCCCCTTTGCCGACGTGGTTCATATTCTTACTGGTCAGGCAGAGGACGTCAAGCCTTCGTGGCAGTACATCGTGCTCGAGTCCCGACTGCCGCAAGCGCTGACCGCCATCTTCTGTGGTGCAGCGTTGGCTGTCAGCGGTCTGATGTTGCAGACAACTTTCCGCAACCCGTTGGCAGGTCCCAGCATCTTCGGTATCAACAGCGGCGCCGGCTTGGGCGTAGCACTCATCATGCTGCTGCTGGGCGGTTCGCTCAGCGTGGGCAGTGTCAGCGTCAGCGGTTTCGTCGCTGTGTTGCTGGCTGCTTTCGTAGGTGCCATGAGTGTGATGGCGCTCATCTTCTTTTTCTCAACGCTGGTACGCAACAACGTCATGCTGCTCATCATCGGCATCATGATTGGTTACATCAGCAATTCTGCCATCTCGCTGCTCAACTTCTTTGCCACCGACGAGGGCGTCAAGTCCTACATGGTTTGGGGCATGGGCTCGTTTGGTGGCGTATCCCTGAAATACATGCCGGCCTTTGCCTGCATCACGTCTCTTGGACTGCTGGGCTCGTTGCTGCTCATGAAGTCGCTCAACGCCCTGATGCTGGGAGACCGTTATGCCGAGAACCTTGGCGTGAACATTGTCCGTGTACGCAACTGGCTGCTCTTCGTGACGGGCGTGCTGACAGCCATCACCACAGCCTTCTGTGGTCCGGTGGCGTTCATCGGTCTGGCCGTTCCGCACATCGCCCGCCTGCTGCTCACCACCGACAACCATCGTTGGCTCATGCCCGCCACTATGCTTTGCGGAGCCGTCATTGCCCTGTTGTGCAATGTCATCTGCGTCCTGCCAGGCGAGACGGGCGTCATTCCCCTCAATGCTGTTACGCCCATCATTGGTGCTCCTGTCATCATTTACGTCATCATCAAAGAACGACGCTAAGAGATGATGGAAGGAAAGAGCGCGTTACGTCATGTCATGCTGGCAGGAACAGGCAGCGATGTCGGCAAGAGCATCCTGGCCACAGCCCTTTGTCGTATCTTCAAACAAGACGGTTATCATCCCGCTCCCTTCAAGGCGCAGAACATGGCACTGAACTCCGGCGTCACACCCGAAGGACTGGAGATTGGCCGGGCGCAGGCTGTGCAGGCAGAGGCAGCCGGCGTTCCTTGTCACACGGACATGAACCCGCTTCTGCTGAAGCCCCAGAGCGACCACACCTCCCAAGTGGTGCTCAACGGAAAGCCTGTCGGCAATAAGAGCGCGTACGAATATTGGCGAACCAACAGCCAGTTACGCGAAGAGGTGCATGCCGCGTTCGACCGTTTGGCTTCACGTTATAACCCCATAGTGTTGGAGGGAGCAGGTAGTATCTCGGAGCTGAACCTGCGCAAGAACGACCTTGTGAACCTGTCGATGGCCCGTTATGCCGATGCCGACGTGCTGCTGGTGGGCGACATCGACCGCGGAGGCGTCTTTGCCTCGGTCTATGGCAGTATTATGTTGCAGACCCCCGAGGACCGGCAGCGCATCAAGGGCATCATCATCAATAAGTTCCGTGGTGACCTGCGGCTCTTTGAGGAAGGCCGGCGGATGCTGGAGGACATCTGTGGGGTACCCGTCTTGGGCGTTGTGCCGTATTACACGGACATCCATATCGAAGAGGAGGATAGTGTTGCGCTGGCGCAGAAGTCCTTCCAACTGGAACATGACAAGGTGAACGTTGCCGTCATCATGCTCAGGCACTTGTCAAACTACACCGACTTTGACTCGCTTGAGCGCGACTCCCGCGTACATCTTTTCTATACGAACAATGTCGATGACATCAGCAAGGCAGACATCATCATCCTGCCTGGCACGAAATCGACGCTCAGCGACCTTTATGAACTGCGACGTAACGGTTGTGCACAGGCCATCATGAAGGCCCGCCGTCAAGGTGCTGCCGTCGTTGGCGTCTGCGGTGGTTATCAGATGATGGGTGTTGAAGTCTGCGACCCCCACCATCAGGAGGGTGACATCGAACGACTGCCCGGCTTGGGGTTGTTGCCCGTCACCACGACCATGACTGCCCAAAAGACCACCCGTCAGGTTACGTTCAACGGCAACTGGCACGGCTACGAGATTCATCAGGGCGAGACCCATCCCTTCGGCGATGCCAAGGAAAGTCCGTTTACCGTGTTTGATGACGGCACCACAGACGGCTATGTTGCAGACGAGAAGTGCATGGGCACCTATATACACGGCGTCTTCGACAATCCCGCCTTTGTCGATAAGCTGTTGCAGCCTTATGCTGACAAGCTGAAGACAGCGGAAGCACCGTTCGACTATCAGGCGTTCAAGGAACAGCAGTATGACCTGCTGGCCGACCATGTACGCCAATACGTGGATATTCCCCGACTTTACCAAATACTGCAAGCCCATGATTGACGGACACGGTGACGATATCTACCGATACGGCAATATCCGAATGAACTTCAGTTCGAATATTTGTCAGCATACCAATCTTGCGGCGTTGAAAGCATATCTGGCCACAAGGCTGGACGTGATTGCCAACTACCCTGAACCGGAAGCTTGGTCGTTGGAACGGCTCCTTGCCCGTCAGCTGGATATTCCCGAGGAGTGCGTCGTTGTGACCAGTGGAGCCACAGAAGCCATCTATCTCGTGGCACAGGCTTTCCGTTATCACTATCGCTTCCTGTCACCGTCGTTTAGCGAATACGAGGATGCTTGTGCTATGTACCCGCCGCAGAGTCAGCATAGCGGCCTTTGGCTTTGCAACCCCAACAACCCCACAGGTGATGTGTATAGTCAGGAGCAGATTCTTCAATGGACGAAAGAGCATCAGCTTGTGGTTATCGACCAGTCGTATGAGGACTATACCGACGCTCCCGTGCTCACCTCCCGTGAAGCCGTTGCTTGGGGAAATGTGATACAGCTCCATTCACTTACCAAGTCGTACGGCATTCCAGGCCTGCGTATTGGCTATGTGACGGCCCACAGCCGCCTGACTGCTGCCATCCGTCGCTGTTTGCGTCCTTGGGCTGTTAATGCATTGGCTGTCGAGGCTGGAAAGTTCCTGCTGAATGAGGGCACCCCATTGCGCCCTGACCTTGTGGAGGCACACCGTTTGGCTCTAATGTTAGAGCAGACGGGCTTTGTTCGTGTCACTCCTTCACATACCAATTTCATGCTTTGCGAGATTCTTTCCTGTTCAGCAGCGGAACTGAAAGACTATCTGGCTCGACAACACGGGATGCTGATACGCGATGCTTCTAACTTCAAGGGGCTTACTGCCCGTCATTTCCGTGTGGCTGCCCAGTCACCTGAGGAGAACGACGCTCTGGTTACAGCGATAAGAGAATTCATGGAGGAGAAACGTGATGCATGATGCCTTGATTCTGATATTGTCCCTGTTGATAGGTTGGTTGCTCGACCTCCTGTTAGGCGATCCGCAGTGGATGCCCCATCCCGTAGTGGGCTTCGGTAAGATGATTGCTTATGGTGAGAAACGACTGAACAAGGGCCGTCATCGCAAACTGAAGGGGGCGTTGATGTCCATCGTCCTCATCGTCCTGACGTTCGCTGTCACCTGGCTCATTTGCTATTCTCTCACCTCTTACCCTCTCTCCTCTCTCCTCTCTCCTCTCTCCTCTATATTAATCTTCTTCTGCTTGGCAGGTACGACGCTCATTCGTGAAGTCCACGAGGTGTTCCGTGCCGTTGACCGTTCGCTGGAGGAGGGCAGGGCGCAGGTTGCCCGCATCGTCGGACGTGAGACCTCGGAGCTCTCTGCGCAGGAGATTCGCACGGCAGCCTTGGAGACATTGGCAGAGAACTTGAGCGACGGCGTTGTTGCGCCTCTGTTCTGGCTGGCTGTGGGCGGAGTGCCGGCAATGGTGACTTACAAGATGGTGAACACGCTCGACTCTATGATTGGCTATCGCACGGGGCGTTATCGTGATTTCGGTTGCATAGCAGCACGCATCGACGATGTGGCGAACTTCCTTCCCGCCCGTCTGACGGCTCTGCTGATGGTGATATGTGCTGGAAAACCGCAACTAGCAGGTTTCGTGCATCGCTATGGACGAATGCATGCATCGCCTAACAGCGGTTATCCCGAGGCAGCCCTTGCAGGCATTCTCAACTGTCGGTTCGGTGGTCCGCATCGCTATTTCGGTGAGCTCATCGATAAGCCTTATATTGGCGAGAACGACCGTCCGCTGACCTCTGCCGACATGCATAAGGCTGTACGTATCAACCGTTTGGTGGAGATACTTTCCATCATCATTATCATCGCAATATACTGTTTAATCAAGATAGAACTATGAAACGAATCATTCTCATAACAGGCGGACAGCGTTCCGGCAAGAGCCGTCAGGCAGAAGAGTTGGCGCTGAGCCTTTCCGACAACCCCGTCTATGTGGCCACAGCCCACATCTGGGATGACGAGTTCCGTGAGCGGGTACGTCGTCATCAGGAACGTCGTGGACCGCAATGGACGAATATTGAGGAAGAAAAATACCTGAGTCGGCACCATCTGGAAGGGCGTGTCGTCGTTATTGATTGTGTGACGCTCTGGCTGACAAACTTCTTTTTCGACGGTGCTGATGTTGATGCAACACTGGAGGCTGTGCAGCAGGAGTTCGACCGCTTTACGACGCCCGATGCTACCTACATCTTCGTGACCAACGAGATAGGTTCGGGCGGTGTCAGCGAGAATGCCCTGCAACGCAAGTTCACCGACTTGGAAGGGTGGATGAACCAGTATGTGGCGGCCAAGGCCGATGAGGTATGGTTAATGGTCAGTGGAATCGCTGTAAAGATAAAAGGCTAAGAAATGAGAACGTTCAAAATAGAAAGACCTGACGACGCCCTGCGTCCAGACATTCAGGAGAAGATTGACAACCTGAACAAGCCGAAAGGCTCCTTGGGACGCTTGGAGCAGTTGGCCATGCAGGTGTGCCTCATCCAGCAGACGCTCACCCCCTCGCTGGCTTCTCCCTGTCATCTCTTGCTGGGAGGCGATCATGGCATTGAGCATGAGCATGTCAGCGTCTCTCCCCGTGAAGTCACCTGGCAGCAGATGATTAACTTCTCGCGAGGCGGAGGGGGTGTCAACATGTTCTGTCGGCAGCACGGCTTTAAGCTGCGCATTGTCGATGTGGGCGTCGATTATGACCTGTCGCTCTATCCGGGCATCATTGACCGCAAAATTGCGCGAGGCACGCGTAACTTCCTCTATGAGCCGGCAATGACGGAGGAACAGTTCAACCAAGCCATACAGACCGGTGCCGAACTGGTGGACGAGTGCGTTGCCGAAGGCTGTCGAGTGCTCTGCATCGGAGAGATGGGCATTGCCAACACCTCGCCGTCGAGCATCTGGATGAGCCTCTTCTGCCAGATTCCCCTCGAGGAGTGCATCGGTGCCGGTGCGGGACTTGACTCTCCAGGCATTCGCCACAAGTGCGAAGTGTTGTCGAAGGCAGTTCTTAGGTCCCCTAAGTTAGGGGACTATAGGGGTCTGAACAGAGGAACTATGAACACTTGTTCAGACCCCCAGCCCCCTAACTTAGGGGGCCTGTCAACCTATATCCTACGATATTTCGGTGGCTTCGAGATGATAACGGCCATTGGTGCCATGCTCCGTGCAGCAGAGCAACACCTCGTTGTGCTCATCGATGGTTTCATCATTACCGCCTGTGCGTTGGCAGCCTGTCGTCTATATCCCGAGGCTCAGGACTACATGGTCTTCGGCCATTGTGGCGACGAGAGCGGCCATCGTCGCATGCTTGACGCCCTGCATGCCGAGCCGTTGCTCTCGTTGGGGCTTCGTCTGGGAGAGGGAACGGGAGCGCTGTGTGCCTTCCCCATTCTCGATAGTGCTGTACGCATGATTAACGAAATGAATAATTTTGACAATGCAAATATTACAAAGTACTTCTGACCATTGGTACGACCGCCTCTGGGCGGCGTTCATCTTCTTCACCCGTCTGCCTTTCTGGCGTATCTACCAGCCTCCCAAGGCAGCTTATCAGGGCGTGGTAGAGTTCTGGCCGTTGACCGGTTGGCTGACGGCAGGTGTCATGGCGGGTGTGCTCTATGGCGCCTCGCTGCTGTTCACTTACGACGTGGCTGTCGTGCTGGCCATTGTGAGTCGTCTGCTGTTGACAGGAGCCCTCCATGAAGACGGACTGGCTGATTTCTTCGATGGCTTTGGCGGGGGAGGACGTGACCGTCAGCGCATCCTCACCATCATGAAGGATTCCCATATCGGAACCTATGGCGTGCTGGCGCTGATTGTCTATCTGCTGCTGTTGTTTCTCACTCTTCGCAGCCTGTCGCCTCTCGTTGCAGCCCTGACCATTCTGGCCGTTGACCCCTATGCCAAGATGGTGAGCGCACAGCTCATTCAGATGCTGCCATACGCCCGCACAGAGGAAACGGCGAAGAACCGTACCGTCTATCGTAAGATTTCCGTTGCCTCAGCTATCGGTCTTGCTGTTCAAGGACTGCTGCCCATCGGTCTTTATCTGTGGTGGATGCAGGGCCTTATCGACTGGAGCACGCTCATCTTCCTGCCCTGTCTCACCATGTATTTCCTCTACCTGCTCATCCGCCAGCGGCTACACGGATATACCGGCGACTGCTGCGGAGCCCTCTTCCTCTTGACTGAGTTCACCGCCTACCTCGTCGTTGCGTACTATACATTGTAGTTACACAATTACGTCATTCTCCTGAATAATAAAACTAAGAGGGTGTGCAGATCGCACACCCTCTTTCATGTCTCAATCCTATTTTTCTGCATAAAAAGTTTGGAAAGTTCAAATATTCTTTCTATCTTTGCCTGCAGAAACATAATTGTTACGCCTATGAGCACACAGATGATGACACAGCAGATAGCCGAGTACTTCAAGACGCAGCCCGTCCTGAAGGCATGGCTGTTTGGCTCTTATGCCCGCGGTGAGCAGACGGAGGACAGCGATGTCGATATACTGGTGGAATTCGACAAGAATGCGCGTGTGAGTCTGATGAAGCATGCCGGCATGATTGTTGATTTAGAGCAAAGACTCTCTCGTCCAGTTGACTTAGTGGCTGAAGGTACACTGTTACCCTTTGCAGTTGAGAGTGCTAACAGAGACAAAATCTTGATATATGAGAGAGCCAATTAGAGACAAAGGACGCTTAGAACATATGGCAGCCGCCATAGATCGCGTATTGGAGTTTATGGCAGACAAGTCATTCGATGACCTGCCTAAGGATAAGATTGAGTATTACGGCATTGTCAAAAATATTGAGATTGTAGGCGAAGCAGCTTATAAATTGTCACCACAGTTCAAGGAAGCCCATGCTTCTACTCCATGGAGTGTAATAGAAAAGATGCGCCACGTTCTTGTTCATGACTATTATAAGATTGATGAAGACGAGGTGAAGTTCGTCATTGAGGATGATCTACGTCCACTTCGTGAGCAAATATCCAAGTATCTTACTGAAACCGATTGGAAACAGTGGGAGCATAAATAATTGTATCACTCTAAAAACTGAATTGCCTATGGGCTGAGATAAATACGATGCGAAAGCATTAAGGAGATATAGGATGGACGTCCGCTTTTGATTCTTGTATTCCGAAATCGCCAAATTTCAAAGAATCAGCAAGAACTGAAGTTGATGTTTCACGCTGCAAGGCGTGGGCATTACTCGTTTAAGCTGATTTGGTGTTTGGCGATACCAGGAATACGTAAGCGAAGTAAGTTGCTCACGTTTTTATTATATTATATTAACCCTAAGAAAGAAGAATTATGAGAAAAAAGAATTTATTGCGTTTGCTGACTGTCATGATGGTCGCTATGCTGAATGTTGGATTTGTTTCATGCGGTGGTGATGATGTTGATGAGACTATTAATGTGAATAGTTATATCATCGGTACTTGGCATAGTTTCAAAGCTACAGGATATGCATTTTATCAAGAACACAAAATGAATTAAGATAAAATTTAGAAAATAGTTAAACATTTCATCGTTCCTCACATCTTTGCATTAGAAAATAACCTGGCCGAATTTTTGTGCTCAGCTCTTTCGTCATGGGTTTCGTTCTGAAGAGAAAACACTGTGTTTTTTGAGTAAAACGGTGCTTTGCAAAAGTCAAAACGGCGCCTCTCTGATGGAAAGGTGCCGAGTTTCCTATCTTCCGGCTATAGTCAGCAGACCTTCCGACTATAGTCAGCAGTTCTTCCGACTATAGTCAACAGTTTTGCCGACTATAGTCAACAGCATGGAAAGTGGCGTTCTTCGTGATGGAAAGTCGGCACCTCCGACACGGAGAGTCGGCACCTGAAGCTCGGAAATACAAAGAAAAACAAGTTTTCCTTTGGTGTTCTTCTCACTTATTCGTACCTTTGTACGCAGAAAAATAAATGACTGATAAAATCAAAGCATATATATCATCATGGCAATCATTAAACCATTCAAGGGCATTCGCCCGCCGAAAGAGCTCGTAGAGCAAGTGGAGAGCCGTCCCTACGACGTGCTTGACTCTGAAGAGGCACGCGCCGAAGCTGGCGACAACGAGAAGAGCCTCTATCACATCATTAAACCTGAGATTGACTTCCCCGTAGGAACATCTGAATATGACCCGCGCGTCTATGAGAAGGCTGCCGAGAACTTCCAGAAGTTCCAGGATAAGGGTTGGCTGGTGCAGGACGAGAAGGAGCAGTACTACATCTATGCGCAGACCATGAACGGCAAGACGCAGTACGGCCTCGTGGTGGGTGCCTACGTGGATGACTACATGAAGGGCAACATCAAGAAGCACGAGCTGACACGCCGCGACAAGGAAGAGGACCGCATGAAGCACGTCCGCGTGAACAATGCCAACATCGAACCCGTGTTCTTCGCCTATCCCGACAACGAGGTGCTCGACCAGCTCATCATGCGCT
>CAMVQS010000018.1 GCA_947169685.1 uncultured Prevotella sp.
GTCCTTGAACACGACGGGGCGATAGTTTTCTGGATGAATACCTTTTTTCATTGTTGTCTAATTATTATTATTTAATTGTAAATTCACGTTACGGGCTGCAAAGGTACGAAGAATTTTACATTCCACCAAACTTTTTTGAAGAATATTTTATATAATACTCTTAGTGGAGCGATTAAAATCTTCTCTGGCCACCGCCGAAGCCGCCGCCACCAGGACGACCACCACCAGGACGACCGCCACCGAAGCCACCACCAGGCATAGGCATGCCGCCGCCGAAACCACCTCGTCCACGACCACCTTGACGTCCGCCAAAAGCGTTGAAGCGGTAGATGACGTGTAGCATGGCATACTGGTGAATAGAGTTATATTCTGTATCACTACGCATTATCTCATTGATAGTACGGGTAAGGTTCGACTGACGATCCAGTATGTCGTAGAACTGCAGGCTGACCGTCAGTGCATTGCCACGTAGGAAGCTCTGCGAAATCTGTGCATTCCAAATCAGCTCGTTGGTATTCATCGACTCATCGCTGAATCCGCGACGGCTGTTCATGCTGATGTCTGATGCCAGACGTGTACCCCACGGCATGGTCACATTTGCACTAAGTCCGTAGGAATATGTCCACGTATCAAGGTTCGCGTTTTCCTGTATGCTGTTACGAGAACGGTTGTAATTGAACGATCCGTTTGGTTCAATCTCAAACCATTGGTCACGGTAACTTAATCCTAAGCGCTCACTAAGGCCAAAGGTCTTGGTCGTACTCTTCGTAGCCTCTATGCTACGGTTTAGGTTGGCATAACCAACAGAGTTGTTGTAGCTCAGGTTGGTGAACGTATTGATGTTGAAGTAACCTGTAGAGTCAATTGATGCGTTATAGACGAAGAAACCCTGTGCACTCCAGTTGCCGTTAATATTCTCTGGTTTTGAAGTTCTTCCACCCGTCTTCGGGTCATACGTCACCATATTGGCAATGGAGTTGCTGGTCGTGCGGAAATTGATGTTGGCCATCACAGACTGCTGATGGCTGGTGAAGTAATTGTTATACATCAGTCGGAAGTTGTTGGTGAACGAGGGTTTCAATCCTGGGTTACCCTTCGTGATGTTCATGGGGTCGCTGTCGTCAGTTATATCGAGCAGGTCGCTCATGGAGGGCTGGCCAGTTTGACCACGGTAATTAATGCGCAACTGGCTGACATCTGAAATCTTCCAACGGAAGTCTGCTGTCGGTGTGATGTTGAATACTGTTCGGGTTGTATCGGTCTCTACGCCCTGATAACGCTGTACAAACTTCGAGGACTGCGGAATCATCTGTACACCGACATTGAAGTTGTAATTGTCGCGAACGATGCGTAGCATTACCTCGGCCGTATGGATATAGTTCTTATACTCAGAGTAACGACTCAGGGGTACGCTCAAATAGTTTTCGAGAGGTCTGGTCAGAAGAGATAAGTAGTTATCCCATTCACGGTAGTCTGCTGTGACGTTGTCGAAATTGTACATATCCAAATTGAAGGTAGAGCGGTCGCTCTTTTGGTATCTGTACTGGAACTCATAGCTGAACTGTAGGTACGTTCTGGGCAGAAGCGGCTCACTATAAGTCAAGCGTACATTATAGTTCCAATTTTTGGTAGGTGTCAGACTGTAACGGTTGGTACGCTGAATGGAGTCGCCAATTTGATACAGATGCGTCAGACTTGTCTGGAACTGGTTGCCCTTGTTCTCGCTATAGTTAGCACCTAATACGAGTGTGATATTACGCCCCATAGAACTGAGGCGTCGGTTCAACTGTAGCGTTCCACCGAGACTCGTTGATGTCGTGTAATTAATAGAAGAGTTTATACGATTATTGACCACTGAAGTGTCATTGAGCGCAAGCATGCGTGATATACTTTCGGGGCTGAGCGGGTCATTCACATAGAGATAGGGATCAACGCTGAAAGAGGCAGAATTGCTAGCACTGATTTGGTCGTTGCCATTGTAACTGAACGTTGGTCGGAACATGATGTTAGTCATCGGGTTAGCTTGCCATTCTATACGCATCTGTCCATTCCAACGGTTTCCTCGAGAGTAATTCTGACTCAGGCTGTTCGAGAAAGAACCTGCTGTAGTAAAGAAGTTCTGAGACGACTGCCTTGAGGTAGCATCGCCGTCACTGTGGTTCCAACGGATGCTTCCGTCCCACTTGAAGTTCTGGTTGGGCTCGTAGTTCAGGTTGACACCCACCATCTTATTAGCCGTGAGGCCCTGACGACCCATACCTCCGCGGAAGCCGCCACCACCGCCAGGGAAGCCCATGTCGTTGGTATTGTTGGCATTCAGCATTACAATGGCGGTCATCTTCTCATCAAACTTACCACCCATGATACGGCCAGCATAGCGATCCTTCGTACCAGCAGCCAAGTCAGCATTGCCCATGAGTCCACGATTCATACCGGGCTTCACACCAAAGTCGAGAACCGTTTCCTCGTTGCCGTCCTCAATACCGCTAATACGTGTCAAGTCGCTCTTCTCATCGTAGGCTTTGATCTGGTTGACAATGTCTGTCGGTAAATTCTTCAGTGCCGTCTGCGTGTCGCCGGTCATGAACTCCTTACCGTCAATCTTGATTTTCTTGACTTCCTTACCGTTAATGGTAATCTTGCCCTGATCATCAATCTGAGCACCAGGCAGACGTTTCACAAGTTCCTCAATGGTGGAACCTTCTGGCGTACGGAATGCACTGGCATTATATATAAAGGTGTCTTTTTTCAGCGTTACCTTAGCAGCCTGTGCTGTAACCACTGTTTCTTCGAGTGTGATGGCATCTGCTTTAATGCCAATGGTTCCCATTGCCACATCTTTGTTAGATATATTAATGCGTTTAGTGTAGTTTTTGTAACCTACGCTGGTGATTTGCACAATATAGCGGCCGTTGACTGACTCAACGGAAAAATTTCCGTCATCGTCAGTTAAGACACCTTTCAACATGGTGCTGTCCGATTTGAGCAACTTCACTGTGACGGCTATGAGAGGCTCACCCGTCTGGTTATCAACTACTTTACCTGTAATTTTGTGTTGAGCATGAATTGTAAGCGTCGCAATTGCGAGCAATGTAAACAATAAGAATCTTTTCATCACTTTTGAATTTATATGTCTTTTTGACGTATATAATCTTTGAAGGTTTAAAAAAAATAGTAATTTTGACGAAATCGAAGGTACTTCCGTTCGAGAAAATTCAAAATTCTTTTGGTTTTCTTCTCGCTTAATCGTACCTTTGCACCGAAAACCAAACAAAGACAAAAACATGAATCCACAGAAGGTTATCATTTCTGAAAATATCGGGCAGTCGCTTACAGAAGCGATTGCAGAATGTCCCCACGACAAGCTCTTCGTGCTTTGTGACGAAACCACCCGAAAACTCTGTTTACCTGTTGTAGAGCCTTTCATGTCTGGTTACCAGCTCATTACGATTCAATCTTCTGATACTCACAAGACGTTGGAATCACTTAGTCACGTATGGAGTGAACTTCAACAGGGTGGTGCCAGCCGCCATTCGCTGATGATAAACCTCGGTGGAGGCATGGTGACTGATTTAGGTGGTTTTGCTGCTTCCACATTCAAAAGAGGCATACAATATATTAACATCCCCACAACCCTGCTTTCAATGGTCGATGCCAGTGTGGGCGGCAAGACCGGCATCAATTTCGGCGGTTTGAAAAATGAGATTGGCGTTTTCAACAACGCTTCGTCAGTCATTCTCAATACAACATTCCTGAAAACAATGGACGAAGAGAACCTGCTTTCTGGCTTTGCTGAGATGCTGAAACACGGGTTAATATCCGATGAAAGGATATGGGCACAATTGTTGCATGTCGAGATAGAAAAGCTCAGTGCTCAAGATATTGCCGATAGTGTTGCTGTCAAACAGCGTATCGTGCTGGAAGACCCCACTGAGAAAGGTATCCGAAAGGCATTGAACCTTGGGCATACTGCAGGCCATGCTTTTGAGTCGTATGCCATGAAGCGACAGCCTGTGCTGCATGGCTATGCTGTGGCATGGGGTATCATTGTCGAGCTATATCTCAGTGTCGTCAAGACAGGCTTCCCTGTTGACCGCATGCGCCAGACGGTTCAGTTTATTCGTGAACATTATGGTCAGCTTGCCATTACCTGTAAAGACTATCCAGAACTATTGGAGTTGATGCACCACGATAAGAAGAATACGGGGGGCACTATCAATTTTACGCTGTTAGGTGGAATTGGTGACATCCGTATTAATCAGACAGCTACGGAAGACGAAATCAAAGAAGCTCTTGACTTCTACCGAGAGGGATAGCAAGTCGTTCTGCCTCAGCACGGGCTGGCTTCCCCGTTTCTGTCATGGGGATGTGGGGAACGGTGACGATGCGACGTGGCTGCCAATATTTGGGAAGTACACGATGACAGATTTGTTGTGCGTCGTCGGAAGTCCCTTCAATCAACAGCACTACCACCTCGCCAAACTTTTCATCCCTCGCGCGCGTTACTATATAAGGTGTAGAAAGGTGGGGACGCAGTAAACGCTCCACTTCTTCTATTTGTATTTTAATTCCCCCTGAACATATGACATTATCCTTGCGGCCAAGAATACGAAAGCCTTGTTCTGAAAGTTCTGCAATGTCATTTGTTATCAATGTTCTGTCACAGACTGCAGGAGCATTGATGACCAGACACTGCTCCTCGTTAAGTGAAACGGTGACGTCATTGAAAGGTTTATAAAATAAAGAATGTTCAACTCCGTTCAGTCTCCGTAAGGCAATATGAGACAATGTTTCCGTCATACCATAAGTACTCCAGACGGTATTGGGGAAATCTTGTAACTCAAGCTCCAACGCCTCGTCAATGGCTCCACCACCTATAATCAGGTTACGAATTTGTTTCAGGCGTTCACGCCCTTCGGTATTGTGTAGAAGGTTCCACACCTGTAAAGGAACCATAGCGGCAAAATCAATAGTTCCCTCCCAATAAGGCAAGCCACTGGGAGAAACGGAGATGAGTCTAAGTCCACAAACTAACGAGCGTACCACCATCATTTTGCCGGCAATGTAGTCGAGTGACATACAAAGCAGTGCCGTATCACCCTCATGTAATCCAAGGAACTCACACGTTATACGTGCCGAGGCCTCCATGCGTCGTTTTTCTACAAGCATTGGCTTCGGCTGGCCCGTTGAACCGCTGGTATGTACCAACACCGTTGGGCTATCATTGTGCCATTCGGCTAAGAATTCTTCAAGATCCATAGCTTGTCGCTACGTATTTCAAGGGGCAATGGTATGTTATCGGTAAACAACTGGCCTGTGCCAAGCCCCTGAGGCATGGTAATGGAATCGCCATATACCGAACTGCAGAATTGGGCAATAGCATTTAGGCCAACATTACTTTCCAGTGCAGAGGTTATCCATGAACCGATGCCCATGTCTCGTGCAATATTAATCCACTCGTGAGTTCCCATCATGCCACCATGCAGTGAAGGCTTGAGAATGATGTACCGGGGGCGTATGATGTTGAGCATCTGACGCTTTTGGTCTGGGTCGTTTATGCCAATCAGTTCTTCGTCGAGCGCAATCGGCAATGGAGACTCCCGACAGAGTTCCGACATGAAGGACCATTGACCAGCATGGATAGGTTGTTCAATACTATGGATGTTATACTGTGAAAGTAGTTCGAGTTTGTAGAGTGCCTCATCGAAAGGAAAAGCTCCGTTGGCATCAACGCGCAATTCCACTTCATGATGCGAGAAACGACTGCGGATGCGTTTAATTAGGTTCAACTCACAGTCGAAGTCGATGGCCCCGATCTTCAGCTTCACACAATGGAAGCCCTGTTCCAGCTTCTGCTCCATACGGTTGAGCATCTCATTATAAGACCCCATCCACACAAGTCCATTGATAGGAATGCCCGCCTCGCCACGGCTAAAAGCCGTATCGAAAAGCCGATTACTATTCCGAAGATTCAACATGGCAGTCTCTAGCCCGAAGAGCATTGAAGGATATTCACGCATTGCTTCGTATGGAATGTCACCCGTTTGTTCCACTTGGTCGCAGAACCCCCGCAGGACATCAGCATAGTCTGAGATGTCGTCACACGACAATTGGGGTAGGGGGGCACATTCGCCGATGCCTGTCCGCTTACCGTCTCTGATGCTGACAAACCAACTATGTCTTTCGGTATAGACACCACGACTTGTGCCTGCCGGCTGTTTGAAATGGAGTATGCGCTCTTCGATATCAATCTTCATGGCACCTGTGGAAATTTGTCAAAGTCTGGCTTGCGCTTCTCGAGGAACGCCTTGCCGCCCTCTTGGGCCTCATCAAGGAAATAATAAAGCATCGTGGCATCACCTGCCAGTTGCTGAATGCCTGCTTGGCCGTCAAGCTCAGCATTCAGACCTGCCTTTATCATGCGCAGAGCAATCGGACTGCGCTCCATCATCTCCTCGGCCCAGCGCACACACTCGTCCTCAAGTTCACTGAGCGGAACCACCTTATTTACCATGCCCATCTGTTCTGCTTCCTTGGCAGAATACTGTCGGCATAGGAACCATATTTCGCGAGCTTTCTTTTGGCCAACGATGCGGGCGAGGTATGAACTGCCGAAACCTGCGTCGAACGAACCAACCTTCGGACCCGTTTGTCCGAAAATGGCATTCTCTGAGGCAATCGTCAGGTCGCAGACCAAGTGTAGTACGTGCCCGCCACCTATAGCATAACCGTTCACCATCGCAATGACTGGCTTGGGCAGACGACGGATTTGCATCTGCACGTCGAGCACCGACAAGCGGGGCACACCGTCACCGTCAATATAGCCACCACGTCCTTTTACGTGCATGTCGCCACCTGAGCAGAAGGCATGCTTCACATCCTCAAGGCGCTTGCCTTCAGGTACTTCCGACATGGCACCGGTCAGCAACACCACACGAATACGCTGCAATTCTCGGCAGGCGGCGAAAGCCTGACTCAGCTCCATCGTCGTTTTCGGTGTGAAGGCATTACGGTATTGCGGACGGTTAATCGTAATCTTAGCAATGCCATGATACTCCTCGAAGCGTATCTCTTCGAACTCTCTAATTTCTTTCCATTCTCTTTGTGTCATGTTTCTTTCTTTTTGAAGGCAAAGGTACGATTAAGTGAGGAGAATACCAAAATTTTTTTGAGTTTTCTCGAGTGTGAAGAGAAAACCAAGAAGAACTTAAGCTTTCAGAAATAATTGAATCGCTGGACTGCCAATTACTGTTAGCCCAGCGATTCCTGAAATATATTATGACAAAAAATACATTAACGACGTGAGCCGAAGTGTCCGCCACCACCTCCGTGGCCTCCGCTATGTCCGCCACCTCCGAAGTGTCCACCGCCATGAGAGCCTCCGCCACGGGTTCCAGTCCCAGCACCGAAGTGACTACCGCCACCATGAGTGCCTGTGCCGCCGATACGACTGCCACCACCGAATGTATTGTTACGTGGAGTAGTTACTGTACTGCCAGGACGTGAGCCAATCGTACCGGAACCGTGGTTGCGTGGGCTGATGGTGCCGCCACCGTAATTGCGTGGACCGATGGTGCCGCCACCGTAATTGCGTGGACCGATTGTGCCGCCACCGTTGTTGCGCGGACTGATTGTACCGCCGCCATGATTGCGAGGCCCGATTGTACCGTTACCGTGATTGCGTGGGCCAATCGTGCCGCCACCATAATGTCTGCCACCGTTCATGTGGGTAGAGCCGATACGGTGTCCTGTGCGATAGTCGCCGCGACGCCAGTTGTCACGCATTCCAATGTGATGATGTCCACCTGCAGGGCGGAAGTGATCCCGGCGTCCGTAGTAGTAGCCGTGTCCACCTATGCGGTGCCAAGCATGTCCGCCACGATAGGTCGCATAGAAATGAGGACGTCCGAAATAGAAGTAGTCACGGTGCGGATAACGGGCATAGATGCCGAAGTGCCAGTAACCTGCATCCCAATAAAGTGGACGATAGAAGTAAGTTGCATTGATAAATGCGTTCCACTGTGCCTCTAGCAGGATGTAGCTCAGGTCGAGGTTACGGCGCTCCCAGTAGGGACCATATACATCATCAACACTGGTAACTCCCATCAGGTAATCAAGGTTGATCTCATAGGCAGCCTCATATTGCTCGTCCGTCAGGTTAAGTTCGTAAGCCATCTTATCCGTCAGGAAAAGAGCCTCATTACGTGCCTGCTCGTAGCTCATCGCGTGGGTAGAAACTGACATTGTCAGCAATGCTACCAGGGTTATCATTATCTTTTTCATAATCGTAATATTTTGATGGTTCGACATTTATTTTATTGTTTCTGGTGCAAAGTAACAGCTTTTTTATTACCTTTGCAAAGGATTTTCCCTAAACACAAGGGGGAAAATCCCTACAGTTGCAATAATTGCCAGTAAATAGCGTTATATGAATATGAAACGTCTATACACATTATTAATAATATTAGCCAGCCTTCCTGTCTTCGGCCAAAACGAAGATGAAGAACCTGTTGAGGGACTTCATTACAGTGTTGAGATGCAGGCATCGTTGTCGCGTGGCGACCACGAACCACTGTGGCTCAATGCCAATAAATACGGCCTCAGCTCACTTGATAAGAGTAACGGCTATTTGCGTGCTTCTATTGAACGACCGCTGTCGAACGACCAAGGACGCAAATGGGGATGGGGTGCAGGCCTTGACCTTGTCGGAGCCTATGGCTTTACCAGCAAGTCTATCGTTCAGCAAGCATTCGTTGAGGGACGCTGGTTACATGGAACACTGACCATAGGAAGCAAGGAGTACCCCTTGGAGTTGAAAAACCAGGAACTAAGTTCTGGTTCTCAGACGCTGGGCATTAATGCTCGTCCTGTTCCGCAGGTACGATTAGCACTTCCTGAATACTATGCGCTACCTTTTACCAATGGCTGGGTGAGCATTAAAGGACATATTGCCTATGGTAAGACTACTGACGATCGCTGGCAGAAGGACTTTACGCTTCAGCAGTCGAAATATAGCGAAGGTACTCTTTATCACAGCAAGGCTGGCTATATCAAGATAGGTAACGATTACCGTTTTCAGCCCGTCTCTTTGGAATTAGGTCTCGAGATGGCAGCGCAGTTTGGTGGAAAGTCATATAAGACAGGGCTTGCTGATGTCGCGGAAAACGAAAGTGGGTTGAAGGGCATGTGGCATGCTTTTATGCCAGGTGGATCTGATGCAACGGAAACGTTATATCAAAACGTTTCTGGCAACCAATTGGGTAGTTGGCTTGCTCGTCTGAACTTCGACTATGACACATGGTATCTTGGCCTCTATGCCGACCATTTCTTTGAAGACCATTCCTCTATGCTGTTCCTTGACTACGACGGTTATGGCACTGGAGCGGAATGGGATGTAAAGAAGGAAAAACGTTACCTGTTGTATGCCCTGAAGGATATTCAGCTGGGTGTTGATTTCCGCTTGAAGAGCAATTCGTGGATTAACAATGTGGTGGTGGAATATATTAACACGAAGTACCAAAGTGGCCCTGTCTATCATGACCACACGGTAAATATGTCTGACCACATAGGTGGAATAGACGATTATTATAATCACACTATTTTTACGGGCTGGCAGCATTGGGGACAGGCTGTCGGCAACCCACTTTATACGTCGCCTTTGTACAATGACAACGGGGAAATATACTTTTGTAACAATCGCTTCCGTGTCTGGCATTTCGGTGTCGCAGGCTCGCCAAACTATAATCTGCACTACCGATTATTGGCTACGTTCCAGAAAAGCTACGGTACGTACGGTAAGCCGTTTATGGAACTCCAAAATACACAAATGCTGCTGGCTGAGGCCGACTATCATTTTTCCTTTTATTCCAATCTGTACGGTTGGAGTGTCAAGGCTGCCGTAGGAGCTGATTTCGGATCTACCTATGGTAAGAACCTTGGGTTCCAACTGACGATAGCAAAAACAGGTATCATTAACATTAACAGGAAAAAGTAATGAAACGACTATTATATATATATATGGTATTGGGCATGATGATGACGTCATGCACACTGGAGACCTCAGATAATGGTAATTTGGATGGCATGTGGTTGATGCAAACCGTTGACACATTGTCCACAGGTGGCACAGCAGACGTTCGTGAACAATTCATCAGCTGGTCATTCCAGGTTCACATGATGCAGCTCCGTCACCCCAAGCACATACTTGATTTCCATTTCCAGCATGAGGGGAACCTGTTGATTCTGAAGGACGCTCTCATTGATGACCGTATGACCGGTGACCCTATTGTTACCGATGTTGAGGTTTTGAAGGAAGTTGGCTTGTCACAGCTGCAAGACACATTCTCCATTGTTTCCCTTGATAGCGAAAATCTTGATATTGCCAATCGGCAATATCGTTATCACTTCCGCAAAAATTAGAATTTCTTGCCAAAGGTGATAAAGATGAAGGTTTGTGTAAGTATTTTTATGTCGCCAAAGAAAGAGTGATGTTCTAGATAATCCAAATCCATGTCCAGCCTTCGAATCATCTTCTCCATGGTATATGTATATCCATTATAGATAGTAGCTAACGATGTGACTCCTGGACGTATGGCATATAGACGTTCGTAGTCAGGTCTGACAGCCATTATCTGCTCAATGAAGAACTTACGTTCTGGACGATAGCCCACGAATGACATATCACCCTTCAATACATTCCATAATTGTGGCATCTCGTCCAAGTGATGTGTACGCAAAAATTTTCCTAGTGTGGTCAGTCGCTCGTCATTCACTTCCGCCAGTTGAGGAACGCCGTTCTCTTCTGTATTGACATCCATTGTGCGGAATTTGTAGATATAGAAGGTTTCTCCCCCTTTTCCAATACGCTCCTGTTTGAACAATGCCGGTCCTTTTGAACATGCCTTCTGCAGGACAAATATCAATAGGAGGAGTGGCGCAAAAACCACGACTCCAATTGCTGCGACCACTATGTCAAACAATCTCTTCATGACTGTAGGGGAAACCTCCTTTCGAGATTATGATATGATTTAAACAATAGTTTAAAACAATCCATAACATTATATCTATCACAAGTACTACTGTAGCTGTGCAGAAACAGTACAACAGTTGATTAAGGATAATGTATCCGATGTCTAATAGTATAATTGTCAACAATACCTGTCGTTGGTTCATCCCTGTCCTCATCAGCTTATGGTGAATATGGTTCTTGTCTGAACGGAAAATATGCTGCCGATGACGTAGGCGGACAAGAATTACGCGTGTTGTGTCAAAGATTGGAACCAAGAGTAATGTGAAGGCCAGTATCAGACTATCTTTCCGAAAAGGCATAACGTTTGGGTTGTCCATAGCAAACTTGATGGTGAGGAAACCCATGATGAACCCCAACGTGAGGCTGCCCGAGTCACCCATAAAAATCTTTCTGTTCTTTGAGGCATCTCCAAATAGGTTGAAGTACAGGAACGGTATTAGCACACCCATGAGCCCACCTATCAGGGTGGCATACAGCCAGAGCCCTTCGCGTGCGAAACAAACCAGAAACCCCGTCAGGGCAATGAATGTGATGCAGGCAGACAACCCGTCGATGCCATCAATAAGGTTGATGGTGTTGCTGATGAATACAATCATGAAAACCGTCAAAGGTGCTCCTATCCAATAAGGAATCTCATTGATGCCAAATAGTCCGTAGAGGTTGTTGAGGTATAATCCTGCCAAGGGTAGCAGACAGGCTGCAATAATCTGTACAATGAATTTCTGGACGGCTCCCAGTCCGATGAAATCATCAATCACACCAAGACCGTATATCAGCAGCAGGCTGACTAAGAAATACAATGACCAGATGTTCATGGTGACTTTCTCGTAATCCTCCCGTCCGTTCATCGCAAAAACCACGCAAAGAAAGGCCAACAGCATGCTGGGAAGAAAGCTGAGTCCTCCAAGTCTTGGAATGGCATTCTTATGTATCTTTCTGGCATTAGGAATATCATATAGCTTCCTGCGTTCACAGAAGTTCATAATCATTGGAATGGATATGAACCCGCAAACGACACTGAAGAAAAATGCAACAATAATACCGAGTAGATGTTCCTTCATATAGTATCTTTTTACTTATAGAACGAAGGAAACACTCTATTATTGCATCCGAAGTGACTATTTTCTTATCGCCAGCTTATTTCGTGACTTTTCATTGTTTAGGTTTTACGCGATACATGATACAACCGTTAGACGCTTTCTTGTCGAACTTGTACTCAGGTCGGCTGAGGAAGTTGCCTATTTTGATGAACGTACCGTCATCGACCTTGTAGCTACTGAAGTGCTGATTCAGCAGGGCAGAGATTTCCTTGAGGCTCATCCAGCAGGATGCGGCAGCCCTGAAAACGCCACTTCAACATGCTGTGGGGGCGTTTTAAAAGCAGTAACAACCGTTGTTACAATTAGTAACATCGGTTGTTACAATTAGTAACTACGGCTGTTACTGTCTGTAACAATTATTGTTACTGTAGTTGGACTGGCTTTAATACAGTGATTTAACTTGATTTTGCCATCTTTCATGTTCCTATGGACTATTTAAACATCCTCGCCCGCTTTTCGTAAGATTTAATGCCATAATCGCATCATGTTTGCGATAAAAGTTGTACCTTTGCAGGTATGAAGAGAGAAAAGAAAGAACCAGTGAACCTGACGGAAGCCGAGATCTTCCGCAAGAAAGTGCCTAACTACCTCATCTGCTTCAACGACCATTGCAGCCGCAAGGAGCAGTGCCTGCGCTATCTGGTGGGGCAGTATGTCGATGACAGCCAGCTCAGTTGCCGTTCGGTCAACCCCCGACACAGGCAGGTGACGGCAGGGCAGTGTCCCCTGTTCCGTCAGTATCAGAAGGTGTTAAAGAAACGTGGTATGACTCGTTTCTACGAGGATATGCCGTCCAGGATAGAGCATGCCATCCGTCAGGAACTCATTGGCGGCTACAACCGTCGTGTCTATTACGAGTACCGCAACGGCCACCGCCTGCTGGACTCCGAGGAGGTGGACTACATTGTTGGTGTCTGCGAACGTCACGGGTGGACGGCTCCTCCCGTCTTCGACAGCGAGGAGGAAGATTATTTGTGGTGAAAAAGTGGTGCGAAACTGCTCAAATCCTATATTCAAATACTTTATACAAGAACTTCATACAGACGAACAGGCGATTGGTATAAAGTCCATTCTCCTGACAACCGCGCACGTCGTCCTTGATGAGCTGCATGCGGCTCTGCACATTACGGGTGCTGGTGCCTCCGGTGCGCATCGTGACAAAATCCATAGGAATGTAGCGGGCTTTTAGCTGATGACGATGAAACAGGCGCACCATCATCTCGTAGTCTGCCCCTATTGGATAGTCGGTTTTGTACAGTCCTGCCTTCTCATACACTTCACGCCGACAATAGAACGAGGGATGAGCCGGCATAAAGCCAAACCGTAGCCAGCGGGGATGGAAATGCCTGGAGGAATAGTAGCGGGAGCACTTATCGGTATGCCCGTCACGTATGAAGTGGATATCCCCATAGACAGCATCCAACTTGTCGTCAGTCCAAAAGGAAACCATCCGTTCCAGCACATCGTCTGAAGTGTAATAGTCATCAGAATTGAGCGTACCGACAATGTCGCCTGTAGCCATCCTGATGCCTTTGTTCATGGCATCATAAATGCCATGGTCTTTCTCTGAGACCCATTTCATGCGCCCGCCGAAACGAGGCTCAAAGTTCCTAATGACATCCAGCGTCCCGTCTGTCGATCCGCCATCCACCACGATATACTCAATATCGTTATAAGTCTGCCGCAAGACAGACTTCATGGTATCCTCCAGCGTGGCGACGCTGTTGTATGTTACCGTAATGACTGAAACCTTCACAAATCTACTTTTTTTTATAACGTGCCTTCCCAAACAATATTGTGCTTATCGGCGAATTATTATCAACAGCGAAAGCCCGGATTATTGAGACTCTTTAAAGATATAAGTACCACTCCAAAAGGTTTTTTGTCCCTTTTTCAGTGGAAGGCCTACTTCTCCGACAAGGCGGAAGTATGTCTTCCCGTATGGAGAGGTAAAGCAATATTGACGATTGGTATCTACCTCACAGCGGTTATATCGGTCTTGAGTGCCAAGTCCAACACTATCAAGTTTACATACCACTTGATGGCCGTCATCCTTGGTACACTCTACTTCATGGACACGAGCCATTGTGCCATGATATCCGTCTGTCCGGCATGTAAATACCGAGTCTGCACAAAACATTCTGGCTACTCCTCCGAAGCATGACTGTAGCCCGTAGTAGATTTCTATGGTGATGTCTTCTAATGCTTCGCTCGTCACACTGACGGCTATCGTGTCTGCGTGAAAATGATAAGTGACGGTTTCTTTTAATACTTCCCGTCCGCTACCGTCAAACTCCTTGGTATTGCCTGCCTGAAGGCGGTTCTCGACGACGATGCGTGCATCCTTACATACCACGTTGCTGCTGCCGTCTTCAAGTGGCTGACCGTCGAGAAAAGCCTGAACGCTTATGGTGCGTGCTGTAGGTGTACCGGTGAAATCACCGTTATAGGCATGCCATCCGCCTGTAAAACCGCTGTTTTGATTGCCGTTTTTTTGTGCCGTCATCCAATATGGGCCTATCCAGTCTGTTGCACTATAGTAGGTTGGGCAAAAGTTCTCATCAGTGGATATTGTATCGGTTTGGTTGGGAATGTATGATAGCTTCTTGATCTGTGTGAGATTATTGCCTCCACACGGACCAAGGGTGACTAACAAATCGTGAGTCATGACGTATTTTCTGGCCACTTTGACTTCTTTGCCGTTTAAACTGACTTTTAGCGATGGAGATTCATATGGCTCACTTCTGGGAATACCGATATAATCATCACTACAGGACACACATAACACGCCTATGAAAAGTAAGAATGAAAGGTGCTTCATATTTATCAATCAACTTTTTCGACAATGCTTTCGTATAATTCTAAGTATTTAGTATAGCATAATTGCTGGTCAAACAGTCGCTGCGCCCTTTGGACGCAGAAAGCGCTCAAGGCCTCTCTCTCGGAAACAGACATAA
This sequence comes from uncultured Prevotella sp., assembly GCA_947169685.1. Lineage (GTDB taxonomy): Bacteria > Bacteroidota > Bacteroidia > Bacteroidales > Bacteroidaceae > Prevotella. The sequence continues at coordinate 15,087 of CAMVQS010000018.1, forward strand.
GCCTGATGTGCTCGATGGCTTCAATCAGCGCATTGATATTTCCTCTTTCAACAATGATTCCCGTACGATGATCTATTGTTTCAGGACTCCCCCCTGTAGCATAGGTAATCACAGGAGTTCCACATGCTTGAGCTTCCAGGTTGACGGTAGGGTAGCTGTCGTTATAAGTTGGATTGACAAAAACATCGGCATTGGAATAATAGTCTGCGAGCTCTTGTATGTTGGCTGTGTGTCCTACGCATTTTATTTCCCGAGGAAGTTTCTTGCTCATACTGTTAGGTATGCCAACAAGAGTTATCTTGTAGTTGTGGTTTTGGCTGAGTTCAATAAACTCATCAAGCCCTTTTTCTTTGTTCCATGAAGTGGCAACTCCTAACAGATGGAATTTCCCGTCAGTATTGCTTGTTTGGTTGTTTGGCTTAAATGCATGGAGGTCAATCCCATTGTGGATGACAACAATAGGATGATCTTGTAGGAATGATTCTTTTGTAATATCTCTCAGCCATTTCGAAACCGTAACAATCGTCATGTTCGATGGCAAACCGAAGTAATGTTTCTTGTTTTTGTAGTTTCTTTGAGATTTGTCAAATAGGAAGGATGCAGGATAGCTTGATAAATTTGGACAATGATGACAACCCGTCTTCCAGCGTTGACAGCCGATGGAGTCAAAGTGGGCACAATGTCCTGTAAGAGGCCAACAATCATGTAGTGTCCAAACAACCGGCTTGCCAGAACTGGCCAGATAGTCAAACAGGATGGGGTAATTGAGATAGTACCCATGGATGTTGTGTAAATGGATGATGTCGGGATTTATCTCTCTTATTGTTTTGATGAGTTTTTTTGTGACATTTTTCGATGCTAATCCGTGATTGTCAAAGATTCGAGATTGTATGCCATGAAGATACTCGTCATACATGTTGCCGACTTTTATCAGATGGGACTGGCTGGGTTGTGCTGTCCTCCCATAGGCAATATAACTTTCCCATCCTCGTGAAATGGCTAACTTTCCAATGTTCTCTGCTATTCGACCATGCGATCCACAATTTGCAGTTATGTTTATCTGAAATAGTGTTTTCATCAATACTCTTTGTTACAACTTAAAAAATAAAAAACATGTCTGTATGGCCAGAACGGTTCGAAATGACGTCGGTTAATGACTCGTCCTTCAAAGGAAAAATAATGCTTATAATCCGATTGGGAGAAGACATACGGGTAGTATTCACATGCTATATCAATGGATAACCTATTAGCATGAGTCAACTTCCCATAAGGGAAGGCGAAATAGTCACAGGGATTACCGATATGCTGTTCAATAATGGCTTTACAATCCTTTATTTGATATTCAAGTGTCTCTTTGTCATCACTGTTAATCATATAATGATCCATAGTGTGGGCACCGATGACATGTCCTCTTGCAGATAATTCCCTAAGCTGCTCCCATCTCATAGGTCGGCGATGGGGAGTCATGACAATGTGTTCATTAAAGTGACGAATGTATTCGTCGGTACCTTCTACATAATTGGGATTAATGAAAAACAAAGCATTGGTTCCAAATTCCTCCAACAAGGGAGCAAAGCAGTCGTAACATTCCGTGAACCCGTCGTCAAAGGTGAAAGCCACGAGTGGGGTGTCTGCTTGCTCGTGACGGACAATAGCTTGGACAGCATCCTCTATTCGTATGAACTTTACATGTTCACGGAGTCGCCTTAATAGTTTACGGAACGTTTCAGGCTCTGTCTCATCTTGTATTCGATGTCCATTGAGAATGTGAATGCCTGGTGCAGGTTTCGCAAATGCACCTAACAGGTCTAAGACTCTGTTTCTTGCAAATGTTCTGACTGTTAGTGCGTTTATCATTTTGTGGCTTTTTTGATAATCTCTATCTGATAATGAATATTCCATTTCCTGTCTATTTCCTTGAAAGCAGCTTGTCTGGCACATTCACGGTCTTCAGAAGTACAGGATATCCATTTCTTGATACATTCTTTTAGCTCTTGTATATTTCCCTGTTCAAAGAAGTCACCGGTAATACCAGGTTCGATTGCTTCAAACTCCGGGTTTTGATACGGGAAATTACCATGAGTAATTACTGGACACCCGAACGACAGGGAGTGAATCGCCGTTAGTCCTACATTTCCGGGAGAGACGCATGCATGGGCATTATAAAAGAGTTCACCAAGTATTTTGTCATCATAACAAGGTCCGTACATCCAGAACTGGGCTTCAACACCTTGTTTCCTGATGTAGGATTCTATGTTTACCCCTTCTACATCTTTGCCTACCATAACTGCATTGACGTGCAGTCCTTCGTCCTTCAGCTGTTTTATGCAATCCACGAGTATTTCCAGCTTTTTCCATTTCTGTATCCTTCCGCAATAGATGATTGTAGGATAGTCGTTATGGAAGTGATGAGCATAGATTGGAGTGCTTGCCAAACTCTCCCTAAGTGCTTTCTCTTTGTCAGAATCCAACGAGTTGGCTATACACAACATCTTATCGGCAGGTATTCCTTCTTTACGCATCAGTAGGATGGCATAGTCGCTATATACCAACAGCTTATGGTGGAGCGCATAAAAAACTTTCTTAATCATCCGCTTGATGAAAGACTCACGACCGTACCATCCATGTGTCCAGGCAATGGTCTTTTTTCCAGCTATTCTTGCTAACAGCAAGATTATCCATGTAGATAGGCAATAAGGTTCTCCGTCGGTAATATAGTATTGATAGGGCTTGAAAACAAGACCAACAGAGCCCTGCTGCCAATAGAAATGGTGATAATAGATGTTTTTAAGCGTCTTCTGAAAGCCGGCCAGCTGACTATAGCTGAACGTCTTTATCGGTTTTTCTACCTTGTCGCCGAGATAGAATGCGCAGGAAAGCTCTTCAGCCATCTTGCTATATATGGGGAGACGATAGTGGGCACCGATATTGGTTATAACGCAAATTCTGGTATGTTGCATATTTTTTATTTTGAGTCAATCAAGAGTGGGTTTTCTGTTGCCAATAACAAGAAAAAAAGAATAAACAAACCATCCGAAAGTATGGTGGTGAAAATGGATGTATTCAGCAAATATCCAACAAATGGTAAGAAAGCAATCAGCAAATGTTTTGTTTCGTATTTGAAGGAAATAGCATTGATGATTTGCATCAGCACGAAAAAGAAACATCCGATGATGATAATACCGAAAAGTCCCCATGCGGCAAGACCGTCTGTCAGGAAGAAATTGGCATTGGCATTCTGAGTGTGATAGGCGACGGCCATTCCTAAGGGCTCGTTATAGGGATATCCTCCCGTGACGGCATTTACAAGGTTGACATGTGCGTAATGAGTATATGGATTGGTGCTGAAGAAATGAAGATACAACTGACTTAGCCAGCCGGCGACACAGACCGTGCGTAATATGATGATGGAACCAATCGTGAAAAGTAAAGGGTCGTCTTGTACGATATATAAAACAAATGAAATAATAGAAATAACAATAATCAGAAAAGAATGAAGCTTATTTAGGATTTTTACTCCTTGTGTCTTAATTAGGAAGTAGAATGCTATAAGGGCAAAAGGCATGACAAATGTGATTTTCTGCATATCCACCATAAATAGTGCTAAATAGCCACCAAGGACACAAGATGCTTTCAAATACGACTTTTTTTCTAAATAGCAAATGAGCAAAAATGGAAAGAAAGCTCCGTTCAGCCATCCTTGAATATACTGTATGAATGCCAAGGACTGTCCTGTTTCCGAGTTCTGGATTCTCAAGTCGTAGAGGATGTCTGTTTGTGTGAATATATTGACAAAATGCATGGAACTTGCTCTTGCACCGATGAAAAAAGCAAAGAGAAGGAGGGTTACGATCTCTACGTATGTTATAGGTATGAGAGGGGAAATTGTAAGTTTTTGAAAGAGTGGAAATCTTTTTTCAAAAAAGAAGTAGAATGAGAAGAATAGGCATAATACGACTGTGTAGCTGTATTGTGTGAAAGAATCGATGCCATAGGTTATGAACAAGGCGTGTACAAAGGGTATATAGACAAAAAGATAAAGCAGGATACAGAAAAATGATGAAACTTGTTTGATACCTTGGTAAAAAAAGATAGGCGTGACGGAAAGTATTATCCAGAGAACATATTCGACGGGTGTCATCGATACATAGTCAAGTCCCATGTATTGGAACAACTCGAAGACAAAGTGTTCATAGATGTAATCATAGAAAAGAAGATATATAGTACAGCATATAATCCTTCCCGTCATGCATTCTGCATCAAAAAAAGTGGAAATGGCTTTTCTCATAATAGTAACAGGCGTATGGTTAGAACGGTTATTGCTGTTGCCCAGATTAAGGCATATCTCCAATAGTCAGTGAAGGATAGATGACTGTGTGAGAGAATGCGGAAAAAAAGAGCAATTTTTACAAAGAAGCATATAAGTGCATACGAGATGAGTATTACATATAAGTTGGATGTCAGGTGGCATAAGAGAAAGATGCATCCAATACCACCAGCAAAATACAACGCATCATACTGCAGAAGTATATGTTGTTTGTTTAAAACACGGAATAGCGGGAGTAACGGCTGAGTCAGTATCGTAGGGAATGACCACAATGCCAGACACAAGGCAATGTTGCCTGCTGTCTGCCATTGGCTGCCAAGGAATAGGATGATGATTTTATCTCCACCGCATGCAATGAACAAAAGAGGCAGTATGGCAATGACACAAAGGATACTTAATACGTTGTGGGTGGTATCCTGTATATGACTTAATTGCACATTTTCTGCACAGAGGCGTTGGTAGTAAACCTTGCCGATAGCTGACCCAACAAATGACATGGGAATAAGCAATAATTGTAATATGATGGAGTAACAGCCAATGCTTCCTTTGTCAAAATAAATGGAAAGAATGATAATCGGTAGGTTGAATGCTGCGAACGACAGCATGCTTGAGGGGGCATCATACAAAGGGAAATTCTTGTATCGGGCCACAAGTTCTTTGATCTTTGAAAATTGGAATGATGGACTGATATGTCTGTCCGATAAGACTTTGGCTGCAAATAACAACAAAAATGCCGCGGTAACTCCTTGAGCAATGGTTGTACCCAAAATGAGTCCGTTGATGCTCTCAAGGCATATAAAAGCAAATAGAATCCGGAAGATAGCCTGCGTTCCTCCTTGTACGATATTAGAAAAGGAGAGAGTATAATACTGTTCATATCTGTTGCAGAGATTATAACAGACGGTGTAAAAGATATACGCAATAAAATAGACAAAAAGAATTGCAGGGGCAGGGAATGTTGTGAAGAACGAGACATCGCAAAGTCTTCCAATGAAAAAAAGGATGCCTATGAGGGCCACTGCTCCAATACTGGTCAGAATGCATAATGACAACGCATATCTCAGTTGCTTCTCCTGTGCTTGTATGATGATATTCTCGAAACCGAAAAAGATACTGATGTTGGCAATCGTGATGAAGGAAGAAAAAATGCCCCATTCTCCGAATGCCGAAGGAGTGTATAGACGGGTCAAAATTGGGGTAACAATGATGGGCAGCAGATACATGATGATATTGCTGACCGACATTTTGGCTGTGTCCTTGAATAATGCCGAATTTAATATGTTTGTCAATCGAGTCGTCAAAATGTATATTTGTTAGGCGATGGGACGTAATACATTGTAATCCCTTTGCGCCCAAGCTTCAGCATGATGTCAAGGCATGGGGCGGCATGGAATACTTTGATATGTAAATTGGATAATTTCTCTTTCTTGTAGATGTCATGGGAAAAATGGCGTGTCAGTTTTTTCTCTCTTGATCGGCAGTCGATGTCTCCTGTAAGGCATGTGTAGTGGCAGATGTTACCATTTTTGTCGTAGTACTGGTATGTTTGTTCTTTTGAGAGAAATTGTTTCCAGTAGGGATGCTCTTTATATAAAATGGCTTCTACACAGTGGTCAAAGGTGCCGATAAAGAAATCGGGCATTCCCAGATCGAATACTAAGGCTCCTATCTGTGTCATACGGAAATAAGGAGAATATTCATCCCAACAGTTTTTTCCATATTGATGGTCCTTCGTCAGCCATTCCGCGTGTTTCCCCCATGCACATACGGAGTGTTGTACGTTGATGCTCCTGATGACGTCTGGACTCTTTCTAAAAGTTTCTGCCAAGTAGCCAGCTGCAGTTTTGTCGGTTTCTGGATTAAAGATGTATTGGCTTAAATCCTTATTGACGATGTCTGGATAGGCGGGCATCATGAGTGTCCCCTCTGGAGTCAGGACGTGCTGTATTTCCCGGATGAGTTCTTCTGCGGTCCCATTGTAATTATAAAACTCTTTCATGGATGCATGAATACAAACGGTACTTCCCTTCTTCATGCCCAGCCTTATCATGATATTAACGACGTCTTTGGCATTGTATTTCTTATGATATATAAGCTTCCCTACATTCTTGTGAATGTTCTTCTTCATCAGGGATATGTCTTTTATCCCTGTGATCTTTTTGACAATTTTCCCTATTCGTGTATAAATACTAACACTCATTGTAATGATGTCTAAAAAAAGATCTCTGTTGTGTGCTTCCTTAAAACCCATAAGGAAGTTCCTATGAATGTAAGTAGTAATACAACCCCTACAAAAATGACACGTTTCGGACCGGCAGGCCTGATGGGGACTGTTGCTGATTGAAGGGTGGTAAATGCTGGGGTTTTCTCCTGTACCCTTGCCTTGGCTGTTTGTAACTGTGTATTGAGCGTGCTATAGGTGTTAAATTTTAGCTGCATGTCGTTCTCTAAGTCATCGCGCTTGGCACGATAGCTTTCCAGTACGATGTCCATATTGGCGTCAGAATAGCTGCCGTATCGCTGGCGAGCCTTTTCGTAATCTGCTTTAGCTTCTGCTGTCAGTGTCTTATAATACTCCATGTCATTACGGGCTTTCGTTGTTCTATACTCGGTAATGAATGCTTGTAAATGCTGTTTCGCAGAATCTGCAATCGTCGCACAAATCAGTGGATCTTGGTCCTCAACGATTATCGAAATAACATATGTTTTCTTATCAACAACACAAGTGACTTTCTTACCTATGAGGTTGGCTATCTCGTCTTGTTCTTTATTCAATATAAAAGGATTGATTTTTACCTGCTGATTAGAATCATCCTTTGAAGAGAAAACTGCGGATAACATGGTTGCCCACCAAGGCTTCTTTTGTTGATGGAGCAAATATTCATAGTAAGATGTGTCAATAGCCCCGTCTTTTGATTTTACATGGATGGGAAACAGGCCAGAACGGAAATCGACAGAACTCATTAGGTCAGGGTAAAGCTCTGGTGAAATGGCATCTCCGTTTTTAAAGTCTCCGTTCATGTCAATACCAAAAGAAGATGCCAGTGCTCCCAACGAACTTGAAGGGCTACTGGAGACTTCCGGAACTAATTTTACTGTGCATGAATAATATCTAGGGATAGAAAAAATGATGACACATGCAAGAACAAATGCTATTGGTAGGGTAATTGCAAATGTTTTCTTGTGTTGTACAAGAATCTTATACGTGTTGACCACACTAATTTGTTTTACAGTCTGTCTTTTTGTTTCTTCCATAATTGTTACTTAATTACTTCAACAGATTAGCAATGGAGGCAATCATTGTTGCAATAGAAGCGGTGCTGCTGCCGACGGACATGATTTCAGATAGGGTCATACGGCTGTTCTTAGGCTTGCTGGGTACGACGATTTCACAGCCAGGTTCAATCTTTGTGCCATAACCGACGCGGGCCACCGTACCATTCATATATATTATATATGTACGGCTTTTCTTGGCGCGGTTACCCCATCCACCAGCCTGATTGATGTAATACTTAACTCCCTTTCCTTCACGATAGGTAACGGTGTTGGGGTACATGACGTCGCCACTGATTTTCACAGTGTTGATAAATTCTGGTACAATGATGCGGTCACCTTCACGTAACATAATATCGTTTTCTCCACCAGGATTTGCCAGTGCTTGGTCAAGGTGAATACCTACATAATAAGTGCTTCCAAGATCGAGTTTCGCAACATCAAGGGTGTCTCTGTCGCCACTTTGCGCCTGTACCATTTTCAGTACGGTCTGCATACGGAGACGCTCCTCAGGGGTGATACGGCGCTCAAGACGTGCTCCCTGCGCATAGGCTGTTGAACGCAAACCACCTGTCATCTTGATAGCATCGCTTAGTCGTTGGCTTTTTTTGCTTAGTGTGTAAGTACCTTCAAAGTTGACTTCCCCCTCAACGGTAATGTTCTGCTGCTTGGTGTAACCGGGACTGGTACGTACATATACCTCGTCATAAGGCATTAGCTTGAAGCCTGCTTCACCGTCAATGACGAAACCATCTTTTAGTGCAAACGAGAACGTTTGGGCAATGTCATCAGATGCAGTCGTGGCTGAAGGGTCTTTTAAACGACGAGAAACATCGACCTTGATGGTTGAGGCTGCATCGGTCAGACCTCCTGCCTGCAGGACAAAGTCCTCAAGCGTTTCGTTAGCAGCATATTTATATACACCGGGATTTCTGACTTCACCGTGTATGGTCAGGATTTGTTCTTCCTGCATATCCTGTTTGCTGGGGACGAAGAGCACGTCTTCATTACGTAGGGCAATATCTGCTGTCGCTCCTGACAAGATGCCCTGCAAATCTACCGACAGCACTTCCAACGTGCGGTCTGCCTTCATGCGATGTAAGACGGCATGGGGCGTGAATGCTTCTTCTGTCACTCCTTCTGCACTTTCAATGAGTTGGCGAACGCTCTGAATATCGCCGCCGACTTGGTACATGCCAGGACGGAATACGGCACCTTTCAACTCAACCATATTGGAGAATCGGGGCAGGATGGAATCTACGCTGACGGAATCTTCATCGCTGACAGGGAACTTGGCCATATCGAACTCGCTGACATTATAGACTGAATACTGGACACCTGCCTTGCGTACAATGCGGACAGACTTTTTGTATGCATCACCAGTAAATCCGCCTGCATAGTTAATCAGGGCGCCAACGCTCTCCGTCTTTTTCATTTCGTAGTACATGGGGCGCTTTACTTTACCCGTGATATTGACTAGACTCTCGTAGGGACCTACGATGATGACGTCATTGTCAGCTAGCCGTACGTTACCTGTCTGCCTGCCATTGAGGATATAGTCATAGACATCGACAGTGGATATCTCGCGGTTGTTACGATAGACCTTGATATTTCTCAGTGTACCAATCTCACTGATACCGCCTGCCATGTAAAGAGCATTAAAAACGGTAGCAAAAGCCGACAGAGTATAGGTGCCAGGAACATTGACTTCGCCCATTACATTGACAATAATGGTCTTGGTCTGTCCGACGGTCAGACGAATCTTGGAGTTCTGATAGCGTGCTCCTAATTGGGAACGCAGACGGGCGTTTGCCTGTTCAACGGTTAGACCGCCCACACTTACGGGGCCGAATCCTTCTATCTGGATGGTACCGTCAGGTGATACGGTGCTCTGGAACGAGTTGTGGGAAGCCCCCCATACATCCACATACACAGCGTCTCCTGCTCCCAGCGTGTAATTTTGGGGTGTGGCGATATTCACCGTAGGCTCGAACGTCAGGTTATTGTTGTTGAAGATATCACGTCCAAAGACACGTTTACGGTTCCTGTTAAGCACTTCCTCTTCAATGCGCATACGCTCCAGCTCGGCAGAGTCGGGCATGATGGCCAGCATCTCACGGTTCATAGACATGAATTCCGGATCATTCTCGTCGTAGGTGTTCTGACGTCTGATGGCAGGGTCGTTGCCTCGACGGTAGGTCGTGGCGTTTGGGTCTTCCTTGTCTTGACCGTTGTTTTGGCGTAAACGGTCTTTTTGCGGGTCGGTGGTAATGTTTACGGTTCCAAGTCCAGTGTTCTTCTGTTGTTGCTCGTATTTCTTGCGAATACGCTGCAACTGCTGTATGTTGACGCCACGCTGCATGAGCTTGGTGACAATCTGTTGCTGGCTGACACCCTGCTGCTGTTGCTCTAAATAAAACTCCATGACCTGCTGGTCGGTCATTGACTGGGCCATGACAGTTGTTGCCATAGCTAAAAGCACCCATAGTGAAAAAATATATCGCTTCATTTCTACCGTTACTTAGCGTTTCTATATAATAATACATTTTATTAACTTTTTTTCTGGGAAAATATTGCTATTTAGGATACTTTTTTTCTAAAATCTTGCGTACTTTCAAAAAAAGTTGTACTTTTGCACGCTCAGTAACCGTTTCGGGAGCTGGTCATATGATCTGGGGATGACTGGATTTGACGGCAAGATGAGATGGTACGTAAGCACGCGGAGGCTCGTTGGCTACCTCCTTAATCTGAGTGAACAGAAAATTAATTGGCAACAATCAGTATGCTCTCGCTGCTTAATCGAAGCACAGTAGATTTTTAGCTTAATTTCTTCACAAGGTGAGGAAACGAGACGTCGCTCCGAGGATGTTGTTCCGAATCCGGAGATTCAGCGGCGCAGGTTAAATCGGAAATAGCCTATGCAGGCCTCGATGCGTAGGTGAAGTTTTAGAGGATAAGGTGTCGGTTGGTGGTCCAGGTCTTGTCGGCACTCGAAAATGAAGTCTGGAATAAGCGTGTAGAAAGCGTATGGTTTCCTTGTGCGGACGAGGGTTCGAACCCCTCCATCTCCACTAAAGTACAAAAAGCGGATGCGTCATTATGATGCATCCGCTTTTTGATAGATATGTAATCAAGGGCTATTCAAAATTAACAAGAATACGGAACACCTTGCCAGGATTGGCTGCCCACTGTTCCATGGCGCCAAGGGCATTCTCGGGGATTACCTCATTGCTAATCAGACGGTCAACGGGACAGGTGCCGCGCTGCAGATAACGGATGACGGCACGGAAGTCAGAAGGCTGTGCATTACGAGATCCTCTTATGTCAAGCTCCTTCTGGACGAAATACTTGGTTTGGAAAGAAACCTCTGTCTTTGCATAACCGATACAAGCTACACGGCCTGTGAAGGCTACCTCATTGACAGCCATCTGATAGGTAGGAACGCTACCTACTGCCTCAATGACTACGTCAGGGCCGAAGCCGGAAGTCATTTCCAATAAACGGGCATGCACATCTTCTGTCTTTGTATTGACAGCATAGCTTGCTCCCATTTGTTTGGCAAGGGTAAGTTTCTCGTCATCAATGTCAGCAGCAATGACAGTGGCTCCGCGTTGGGCAGCGCGTACGATGGCACCCATTCCAACCATGCCACAGCCAATCACCATGACGGTATCAATATCGGTTACTTGAGCGCGGTTAACAGCATGGAAACCCACACTCATCGGCTCAATCAAGGCACAGGTGCGAGGAGATAGTCCTCCAGCAGGAATCACTTTCTCCCAAGGTAATGCGATATACTCACACATAGCACCCCAACGTTGTACGCCCAAGGTTTCGTTATGCTCACAGGCGTTGACCCTGTCATTGCGGCAGGAGGCACATTTTCCGCAGTTCGTGTAGGGATTGACCGTTACTACCATGCCAGGCTTCAGCCCTTCGGGCACGTTTTTGCCTACCTTGACAATCTCGGCTCCCACCTCATGGCCAGGCACCACAGGCATCTTCACCATGGGGTTTCCTCCACGGAACGTGTTGAGGTCACTACCGCAAAAGCCTACATACTTCATTTTCAACAGCACATCATTGTCACCCATTTGGGGATCAGCGATGTCAATTACCTTCATCACGGAAGGTTCGGTAATCTGAATTGCTTTCATATTTTTATTAGTCCTTTTTTATACGAACGGTAACCATAGATGATAATCTCTAGGAAGCACAACAACGGCAAAACGAATGATACGTTGACGGCAGGATGTCCACAGATGACCTGCTGGTCGATTAACAGTCCCTGTAGTGGGGGCATCAGCGCACCACCGACAATAGCCATTACGAGGAAGGCTGCTCCCAGAGTTGTGTCCTGGCTATCAACATTTTCAAGAGCGATGCCATAGATGGTGGGGAACATCAGTGACATGAAGAAACTGATTCCTACAAGGCAGTAAAGTCCTGGCATACCTACAATAGCAATGGCTCCGATGGAACATAAAGCAGCACCGCATCCGAAGATGGCAAGCAAGCAACGTGAGTTGACATATTTCATCAGGAACGTCGAGATGAAACGACTGCACAGGAACAGTGACATTGCCACAATGTTGTACATCTGGGCTGTTGCTTTGTTGATGCCAAGGTTGTCTGCATACTGGATAATGAATGTCCAGGTCATGATTTGCGCTGCAACATAGAACATTTGAGTAAGGACTCCTTCCCGATAGATGGCGTTATGCCACAGGTTGCTGAGTGTTTCTTTGGCTGTATGGGTTATGCCCTGTGCCTTTTGCTCTTCGCTTTGCGTCTTGGGCATCTTCGTCAAGGCAATAATACTGAAGACGATGAGCACCACAAGGCCGATAGCGACATACGGGTTGCGGATGACAGCCAAGTCATGCAGGCGGATATCTGCTTTCTCGGCTTCGCTGAGTCCGAAGAACAGTATTTGTCCTGCCGCGTCGCGCTTGTCCGAAATAAGTTGTGGTAGTACGATGAGCGATGCGATACTCATGCCGCATAGGGAACCCATGGGATTGAACGCCTGTGCCATGTTAAGGCGACGGGTAGAAGTCTCCTTGTCACCCAACGAGAGGATGAACGGGTTGGCAGTGGTCTCCAGAAAAGCTAAGCCAAAGGTCAGAATGTATAGCGACAGACAGAAAAAAGTGAATTCCTGATAAGCAGCTGCGGGAATAAACAAGAATGCACCTATTGCGTAGAGTGCTAATCCGAGTAGAATGCCGCTCTTGTAGGAATATTTACGGATAAACAATGCCGCAGGTATCGCCATTGTAGCATAGCCTCCGTAGAAGGCGAACTGTACCATTGAAGCTTTTGCTGCCGACAGTTCCATGACAGTCTGGAAGGCTGCCACCATCGGGTTTGTAATATCGTTGGCAAAGCCCCATAATGCGAAGAGCGATGTGACAAGGATGAATGTCAGCAGATACTTCCGAGGTATCAACGGTTTCTTTTGTTCCATCATATACATTATTTATATATAGGTCTGAAGTTATTATTCACTCATATTCTTGATGTACGGCAGTTCAACCAGCTCGCCGAAGCGGTAGAAACGACGGGCGTTCTCACCCAGTATCAACCGTTTATCGTCATCTGTCAGCTCTTGCGATTTCAGAATGAAGTCATACGACATTCTGTAGGTGATCGCTGTAATGGTGCGGGGGTAGTCACTGCCCCACATGATCTTGTCCATACCCACCAGACCTGCTGCCTCACGGATAACACGGATTGCTGTGGGGTAGGGGTAGAACTCATTGTTGTAGAGCCATGTGATGCCGCCCATCTCAATGCTGACATTCTCATTGCTTGCCAGCAGAATCTGTTCTTTCCAACTCTTGTTCTCCCACGGGTTGGTCTGCGGGGGATTGGCCATACCCATATGTCCGATGGCGATACGCAGACGGGGACACTCGCTGATGACCTCTCGCAGTTCTGCCACCTGTTGGTCACCGTCGGCCAGTGTAATTGATAACAGGATGTCGTGCTGCTCCATCAAATGGAACATGCGTATCATCTCGGGGGAAGTCAGGGGACGTCCTAACAGACGGTGACCTGGAATGGCAATACCTTCGAAATGTCCGTTTGCTACCAACTGCTCTGCTTGTTCGTAGAAACCATCGTGCAGGTAGTCGCACATGCCACAAACAAGAAAGCGATTGGGGTATTGACGTTTTACCTCGGCAAGGTAGTCATTCTGGATACCATCGATAAACTCCTGCACTACAACAGCGGCAGCTACTTGTGCATAGTCCATGTTTGACAGGAAAACCTCTGCGGAGTTGACCCCATCCGTCATAAACGGTGGAACCATCTGTACCTCTTCTCCCAGAAACATGCTGCGACCATTTTTCATGGAGCGGATAACTTGCCCGTTCCATGTGGTGTCCTGTCGAAGCCACAGGTGGCTGTGTGCATCGATGATTACGAGTTTTTCCATCTTACACGCATTTGGTCACCAATAATGTCCTGTACTTCCTTTACCAGTTGTTCGTCAACAGGCTCGTTGACGTATGCGATATTCTTCAGTACGTTCTGCGGGTTGGCACTGCTGAACAGGGTTGTGGCAATACGGGGATTCAGACTAGTGGAATACTGTACGGCGAGTTTCTCAATGGGATAACCTTTCTCCTGACAATAGACTGCGGCACGGTGGCATGCTTCCTTCAGAGATTCTGGGGCAGGATGCCAGTCGGGAGCACCTCGTTGTGAGAGCAGACCCATCGAGAAGGGAGAGGCGTTGATGATACCCACATTGTTCTGCTCGAAGAAGTCGAGGTAGTCGAGTAGCATCTCGTCGTTCAGGCTATAATGGCAGAAACATAGTACACTTTCCACTGTTCCTGGCTCCGAGTGTTCGATTACCCAACGCAGGTTCTCTGGCTGTAGGTCGGTAATACCTACATGGCGTACCACCCCTTTCTTGCGCAGCTCCACCAGTGCGGGTAGCGTTTCGTCAACGACTTTCTGCAGGCCACCTTCCATGTCTCCCTGAAATTCTACGTCATGCACGTTAATCAGGTCAATATAGTCGATGTTCAGGCGCTCCATGCTCTCAAAGACACTCTCTGTAGCGCGCTTAGCCGAGTAGTCCCAAATGTTCTTACCGTCCTTCCCGTAACGTCCCACCTTTGTGGAAAGGTAGTATTTGTCACGGGGAATGTCCTTTAGTGCCTTGCCTAAGACTGTCTCTGCCTTCAGGTGTCCGTAGTAGGGTGACACGTCGATGAAGTTAATGCCGTTCTCTACGGCAGTGAATACTGCTTGGATGCCTTCTTCTTCCTTGATGCCATGAAACACACCACCAAGTGACGACGCGCCAAAACCTAAGTTCGACACGTGCATGCCAGTTTTACCTATTTCATTGTAAACCATGTCAGTTTTAGTGTTTATGTAGTCTTACTATTTTCGAACTACAAAGGTACGCATTATTTTATAATACACAAGTGCTCCTGACGTCATTTGCTGTGAAAGAATGTTAAGTGTCACATAAAAAAGTTGATAGAATCGCAAAAATGAGTAAATTTGTATCGCCCAAACAGGGAAGCATAGGAACAAATAATATTAATTGTACGAAAAAATGAGAGGCATGAAAGATGCTACAGTCTTCCTTCTACTGATGTCGTTGCTCTTATTCAGCAGTTGTGAGAAAGTGATTCTGGAACAAGAGTCTTCAGCATCGGGAGAGGGCATCAATGTTGTTTTGACTGTTGCTGACGTAGAAGCGTATGCCAATGGCGATGCTACACGTGGTAGGACATCTGTGGATAAGGTATGCACCAGACTGTGTTTTGCCGTTTATCAGAACGGGCAACGTGTCAAATACGATAACCAGAAAGCTGGAGACAGCGATTTCGGTACAGCCTCCATGCAGCTCGAGGCCGGTAGCTATCAGTTGCTGATTCTTGCCCACAGTGGCGACGCCAATCCCTCCACCACCAAGCCTACGCAGATTAAGTTTACCAACCAGACGGCATCGGGCGGCACGGGATTTACGGATACCTTCTACTATTTCGGTGACCTGGAGGTTACTAACGGAATGCCTGCCAAGCAATATGTCTTGGAGCGGGCTACTGCGATGTTTCGCTTAATCGTGAAAGACAAGAAACCTTCGGACGTCAAGCGTTTCTATTTCTATTATACGGGTGGCAGTGGCCAGTTTGATGCAACAACGGGCTATGGTAATGCCAACTCCCAACAGAAAATGACTTTTGACTTGGATGCTTCTGCAGACGGTGAGCCCTTGGAGTTTGAGCTTTATACATTCCCCCATGATAGTGACCAGAAGGTGACGTTCAAGATTGAGGCACAGAATGCTGAAGGCCAGGCTCTCTACACCAAGGAACTGAAGGTGCCGATGGAGCGTAACTTCATCTCCCAGTTCTCAGGCAATTTTTTTACTGATGGGGAACCGGATAACCCCGATGAGCCGGACGACGAGGACGAGGAAGGTTCCATCTTGGTGGATACCACATGGGATGGTACCGAAGAATATACATATTAAGCACAAAAACGATGGATAAGAATTTGAATGACGTGTTGTTGAAGAATGTCTCTATTCTCTCGAAGCACTCGGAGAAGGAAGACGGTATGATGCCGGAAGGGTCGGCTCCGCTGCCTTCGGTGGAGAACGTGAAAAAGATTGTGACGCTGGTGAAGTGCATCATCTTTAGTGACTATTTCCACAAACGCCAGCCCGACGAACAGATCAGAGCCTATTATATCGGCGTGAACATGGAAGAGCTGTATAAGCTGCTGAATGCACAGATAGCCCGTGGACTGCTGTTTTGCAGTTGCATGAGCGAAGAGGAGGCTTTGGAGAAAGCCGAGCAGCTGGCCCTGCAGTTCATCGACCATCTGCCGGAGGTGAAGCGTCTGCTCTATACCGATGTTGAGGCGATGTTCAACAACGACCCGGCAGCAACAAACTACGGTGAGGTGATTTTCTGCTATCCTTCGCTTAATGCCATGACGCATTACCGCATTGCCCATGTGCTGCACCAGATGCAGGTACCTGTCATTCCGCGTATCATCACGGAACTGGCACACTCAAAGACGGGAATCGACATCCATCCGGGAGCACAGATTGGTGAGTACTTCTCCATTGACCACGGAACAGGTGTGGTTATTGGCGAGACGACTATTATCGGTAATCATGTGGCACTTTATCAGGGTGTTACGTTGGGTGCTAAGAGCTTCAAGTACGATGAGAACGGAAACATGCTGAACGTTCCGCGCCACCCGATTCTGGAGGACAATGTGACGGTATATTCAAATGCCTCTATCCTGGGACGTATCACCATTGGCCACGACTCCATCATTGGTGGTAACATTTGGCTGACACGCGACATTCCGCCTCACTCCCGTATTCTGCAGAGTAAGGCCGTAGATGCCAGTTTCAGCGGAGGATTAGGGATATAAAAAAAGAGGCTTTCGAGCCTCTTTTTTATTTCGTGATGGTGATGCTGTCGCTGTCAACCATGTTCTTGGCGTAGGAGTACCTCTCCGAAACCTTGATGAGGTTGAAGGACGCCAGTTGTTCACCGGTACGGTAGTCGTCAAAGTATCCGCGGAAACGCATGGTATTTCCCATCGTGTACGTCTCGTAGTCACGGATAATGACTTCGTAACCGTCATCATAGCTCAGGTAGATGCGTCCGTTGCGTACCGTCCAGTCGAAGTTCGAGCGTGTATAGCGGCCGGTCGTGTTGTCGCGGTCTATCTCATAGCCTGTACCTCCTCGTGAGAATGCTCCGTCTTGATAGAAGCGGATTTCCGTGTCGTAGTCGGTGTAGTCTGTATGGTAACGGTCATAGTAGTAGTTACCTACAATGGTTCCCTGCCAGATGCCGTCGAGATCGTAAGCGAGGTCAACGTCGCTGTCACAACTGGTAAATGCTGTCATCGTGAGCACTGCCATGAGTGCTACTGCGATATTGGTGTAAAACTTCTTCATAATGGTATAGTTTTTTTGTGAATTACTTTTCTTGCTGCAAAGATAGGCTATTATTTTCAGCCCGCAAGGGGTTTATTCCTATTTCGCAGTAGGGATTTTCCTATTCTTCTTTTTTCTTACCGAAGTCAGCATCAATATGTACGAAGGCTGCAACGGCAAAGGTGATCACACACAGTACCATGACCAGGATAAAGAAATGGTTGTAGCCCATCGTGTCCTTGAGCCATCCAGACACCATGCCCGGCAGCATTAGGCCGAGGTAGGAGATACCTGTGCAGATGGCATAGTGTGACGTCTTGAACTCGCCTTGGCTGAAGTAGAGCATGTAGAGCGTCAGTGCCGTAAAGCCCAGTCCGTAGCCGAACTGCTCAACGAACAGGCAGGCGCTGATGAGTGCCAGGTTGTCGGGCATGGCATAGCTCAGATAGACATAGACGATGTCGGGCAGCGTGATGGCGCAGACCATGGGCCACAGCCAGCGCTTCAGTCCGTCACGACTGGCCAGCCATCCGCCGACGATGCCGCCTATTGTCAGTCCAATGAGTCCGACGGTTCCGCTGGCCAGACCGAACTCTTGTGGTGACAGCCCCAGACCGCCTTCCGAGTTCGGACGCTGCAGGAATGTCAGTCCCATTTTCAGGAGCAGAGCCTCAGGGAAACGGTAGAGTAGCAGGAACAGCATGGCGAACACCATTTCTTTGGCAGGAAACTTGCGGAAATAGCTGACGAACATGGGGATGATGCCGCCTGCCACCTCCTTGAAGTTGCTGTCGTGCCGTTGGTCAGCCACTGGACGGGGCATGATGTAGGCATGATAGAGCCATACCCCGAGGAAGAGGGCGGCCAGTCCGTAGAATATCAGACTCCACGTGAAGGCGACACGGTCCTTGAAATAGACCTGCAGGATGCCGGCTATGGGGATGAGCACACCGTTGCCGAAGATGACCGCCAGTCGGTAGAACGTGTTGCGTATGCCAACGAACCATGCCTGCTGGTGGTCATCGAGTTCCAGCATGTAGTAGCCGTCTGCCGCAATGTCGTGGGTGGCGCTGCTGAAGGCCATGAGGAAGAAGCAGCACATGGTACCCTGGAACCACAGGGGGGTATTCAGTGTGAAGGCGACGCCTGCCAGCGACGAGCCTAAGAGTGCCTGCATGGTCAGCACCCACCAGCGCTTGGTCTTATACAAATCGACGAACGGGCTCCAGAAGGGCTTGATGACCCAGGGCAGTCCGAGCCAGCTGGTATAGAGCGCTATCTCCGTATCGCTCATGCCGAGATGCATATACATGGTGACGGCAACGGTCATCACCACCACGTTGGGCAGTCCTTCTGCCATATAGAGCGTGGGAATCCACGCCCAGGGATTAATAGATTTTCTTGATTTCTGCTCCACGATAATAGTATAATAATATTTGGTCGTAATTATAGCCCTTTGTGCTCATGACGGCAGCACCAATCTGGCAGAGTCCCACACCGTGACCCCAGCCCGAGCCGTTCAGGATGAACTTACCGTCGCGCTTCTCCACCTCGAAGGCAGAGCTGTACAGATGGCTCTGGCTCAGCGTGCGGCGAATCTCCAGCTCCTTGCCGATGGTAAACGACTTCTTGGTGCCCACAATCTTCAGCTTCCAGATGCGTCCGCTCTTGCCACGCTCCAGCGGTACCAGGTCGGTAATAGTGCCGAAGTCCATCTTCAGCTTCTCGTTGATCAGCGCTGTCAGCTCCTCCGTGGTGTATTCCACACGCCAGCGGTAGAACTCCGTCGTCTCCTGGTCGTAGTCGTTGAGCACCTGCGAGAGGATTTCCTTGTCCTTCGTGTTGCAGAAGGGGTCCTCCACAGCCACCAGGTAAGGCTTCTTCGTGTCTTCCCAGCAGTACTGGAACTCCTCGGTCATGCCTCCGCAGCACTTGCCGTAGCGGGCGTCGCATATCTCGTTCTCGTACATCAGTATCTGTCCCTTCGTGGCTTTCACGGCAGCCTCCACCGAGCGGTTGCTGGCCTTCGTGATGCCCTGGTAGCGCTGACAGTGGTCGTCGGCGCAGACGTCGAATATCTGGTGGTCCTCACGGTCGTACCAGCGAATGAGCTCGTCGTCTTTCTTGATGAACGAGAAGAAGCTGTTCTGTCCGGTGTTCAGCTGCTTGCGCTTCTCCATCTGGGCCAACAGCCATGAGCGGCTGATGACGGCATGGGCCTTCAGCAGTTCAATGCTGCTCGTGGCACTCATCTCGCTGGAGATGACGCTGACCAGGTATTTCTCTACCGGCAGCAGGTTGATGGCCGTTATCTTGTCGGCCTCTACCACCAGTCGCAGGGTGCCGTTGAACACCTGTGTCTCCTTGCGTTCCCAGTGGAAGTTCACGCCGATGGTCACATCGTAGAGCGAGAACGAGGCGTCCGGCTGTTGGGGCGTGAAGGTCAGTTCGCGGTATTGGTTGCCGTTCCACAGGATGCCGCCTTCGCTGAACTCTACGGTCTGTTCGCCCTCGATGGTGGCTCCCTTGGCCACATAGGGGCCGTTCAGCGCGAAGTGAATCTTCTGCCCGCTCACAATGCCGACGCTGACCTCCGGCTGTTTAGAGGTTTGAGGTTTGAGGCTTGAGGCTTGAGGTTTGGAATCTACGTCTTTCAGCCGTTCCACGATATGTTTCAGCTCCTCCTGACTGACCGATACTTCCCGCAGAATGCTGAAGGCCTTTTCCGCTGTGATGCGCTCGAAGTCCTCCTGTCTTGGGGTAATCATCAGTCCTCCCATGTCGAGGGCCCCCGGTGAAATAATGTATTGCTGGTCGCCCTCTGCCGTGTAGCAGTCGGGACGGTGCTTGCGTCTTGGGAATACCACGCTGTTAAAGTCGTCGCCCGTACGCCAGCTCACGATGTTCATCATCGGTTCCTCGCCCGTTGCTCCTTGTTCTTCGTTCAGCGCTTTGTACAACTGCTTGAACAGCTTCTGGTCGGTGTCCTTTGCCCGGGTGCGTATGAGCAGGGCAGGGCAGGGGTAGTCGCTGATGAGGAAGATGCCCTCGTCTTCGTTGAGTGTTGAGGGTTGAGGGTTGAGCGACGTCAGGTTGCGGCTCAGTCGCTGCCAGGCGGTCTGCAGGGGCAGTATGCCGTTGGTGCCGGCCTGCAGGTGGGCATGGTCGGGTGCCGAAGCGCCACACTTCGGTCCATTGTAGAAGACCATCAGTTCCGGGTATTCCGTCAGCAGACGGTGTATTTCCGGATACAGCTTGTCTATGCGCTGCGGCTGGTGCGACATCGTGGGCAGGGTGTAGTGCGTGGGCAGGATGGGGAAGGGGTTGACCAGCAGCTCCAGCAGGTTGTCCAGCTGTTTCTTGTTCTGTTCCTGCGGACGGTTCTGTTCGCAGAGGAAACAGGGACGTTTTGCCACTGCCTTCTTGTCGATGCTGGCACCTGTCGATACGATGCGTGCGGGGTTCCACTGCACCTGCATGGTGAAGTTGTCCTCCGTCAGCTCACGCGTCTCCACGTCGCGCAGGTCACGATAGCGCTGTCGGGCATCGTCCCATTTCTCCAGCTGGCGGTTGAAGAATCGCTGCAGGCTCGAGTCGGCCATCAGTCCCTTCTTGCCTTGCTTCATCTGCTGACGTGCCATCACCTCCAGCGTGCGCAGCCGGTCCTTGTAGAGGTTGTTGGCATTGATCTTGTCAATGCTCAGGGCGGCATCGCTGTTTCCGCCCCATCTGCGGCAGAGGTACAGCTCCGAATAGATGCGTCCTATGCGGTACTGGCGCGAGAAGATGAGCCCCAGTGCATAGTCCTCGCCATACGACGTGTTGGGGAACTGCACCTGTCTGAGCAGGGGTGTGAAGAACGCACGCGGCGCTCCCAGTCCGTTGATGCGCAGGGCATTGTTCGGACCGTTCTCGTCCGTCCATTCCTTGTGGTCAATCAGTCCTGGCGGCAGCGTGTTCAGCTCGAAGTCACACATGCGGTACGAGCCGATGACCATTGCGGCATGCTGCCTGCGGAAAGCATCGACGACGGTCTGCAGCGTCTTTGGCGACGAGTAGAGGTCGTCTGAGTCCAGCTGCACGGCAAAGCGTCCGCAGCGGTCGTCGTTGATGGCCATGTTCCAGCACCCGCCGATGCCCAGGTCCGTTCTTTCGGGCGAAAGGACGATGAGTTTAGCGTTTTGAGTAGAGAGTTGAGAGAGGATGTCTCCCGTCTTGTCCGTCGAGTGGTTGTCCACCACAATGACGTTGTAGGGGAAGGTCGTTGCCTGACTGAGCGCACTCTTCACCGCGTCGGCAATGGTCTTCTCACGGTTGAAGACGGGAATGATGACACTCGCCTCCACGGGGAACTCCTGCTCCTGGAAGTCAGGCTCCAGATACGACAGCGTATCCACCGTGGCACCAATCTGGTCCAGATGGGCAGTCACCGCCTGTTCCATCTCTATCTGCACCTCGCGGTTCCTCGGGTTCACGTAGTCAAACTGCTTCTCGCCTGATGCCCTGAGGTCCGTTTCCTGTTCCGTGTAGAGATATTCGTTCAGGTGCATCAGCTGCCCCTCGCGGCTCAGGAAGAGCCTGAGGGCATAGAGCCCTGCATATTGGTATTCGCGCTCCGTGTCGGTCGTTGCGAACTTATGCATCAGCGACGTCTTGATGAGCAGCAGCGAGCCGAAGTCGAAGTCGTCGCGCAGCGAGCCCAGCTGGTAGTCGATGACCGGATGACGCTCCGTCTTTCCGTTGCGCTCCTCCAGTCTGTCGGCATACACCATGGCAGCGTTCGAGTCGCTTGCCACGCGGAGCATGCGCTCCAGTGCCGACGGTCCGATGATGAGCGGCAGCGTCTTCGTCGATATCAGCACGTAGTCGGCTGCTGCGTTCTCCGCAATCCGTATGATGGTCTGCGAGCTGGTCAGGTTCTTCACTTTCAGGAAGCGGCAGTCCTTGGGTGCTTCGTTGTGCGAGGCCGTCTCTTCATTTACCATCAGGAATATGTGGTGTATGGTTTTGTTGTCGCGCAGCTGGGCCACGTTTTTCTCCGCATCCTCCAGCTTGTCACACGCTATAAAACAGTCAATCTTTTGTCGCATTTTCGCTCGGTTTAAGTAATATGGATGCAAAGATACGTATAAGTGAGCAAAATGCAAAAGGAAAACTTATTTTTCTTTTCATTTTCGAGCGAAAGTACCTTCGACCGAAGGCCAAAGGTACGATTTAGTGAGGAGAAAATACTACTGATGCGATAAAATCGCGTTAGGTATAAATATTCAAAATAGAGAGAGTTCCTTGACAGATTGATTGAGATTGACAGAGTCGCGTGGCTTGGTGATGAGTTCTACCAGTGAGACTTTCTCCAGCGCTGAGATTCTAATCAGCGTTGCCACCTCGGTGATGGAGTATGGGCTTTTATGGTTCGCCTTGATTCTGGCGATAATCAGATAGGCGATGACTGCCACCCAAAGATGAGTCCGCACAGCATTCTCAGAATACCCCCACAGGGTTTTCACTACGATGTTCTGTTTGACCCATTTGAAGAAAACTTCAATATCCCACCTATGTCTATATAAGCAGGAGACCTCAGAGGCACTGATGTCGAAGTTATTCGTGATGAACACGATTTCTTCTCCAGCTTCTTCATCATAGACGCAGACAGCCCGTATCGGCTCAGGATAGAGCGCAACCGACTTGGTGGTGAGACGGATGGTGAAGTCACCTGTGACACCAGCCTTTCTGTCTGCATCCGACAAGCCCAACTCATTGCTGTCGTGCCATCTGCCATGCGTAATGTGGATGTTAGCAGGAATGCTCCCGCGAAGGTCAAGCAATGTATGCATCTTCACGCCTCCCTTGCTGTATTTCCCCAAAGCCCATGTGGCTAGTTTGATGCTGGTTATAGCAGGTCAGGTCCTTCGAATGCCAGTTTCCATGATACTTGGCAACGAGTTTGTCGAACTGATTTGACAAGGAGCCGTATTTGGAAACGATCAAACCACTCCTCAAGCAGAAAGGCATCAAGTCATGGAATTTCAAGTGGGCGCAGAGCGATGACTATGACATAGACAGTAACAGGTATCAAGAGTTTGAGAGTAGTGAGAGAGTAGGTTCCTTTGGACCTAAAAACGCAGGGCAGACTTTAGGAACGATGTACTTCATACCACGAGAACAGAAAGAGTTGGCAGAAGTAATCTTCACTTCTATAGACAGCACCACACTCCATTACACGGAGATTCACCCGGAACAGATGTTTAGGTATATTTATCGTGTAAAAGAAGAAGTGATGCAATATTCTGAAAGCAGTAATATCAGTACACTATTTGAAGGGACCACAGGCAAAGGCAATGTCTCTACACGCGTTTTCTTTGGCATCACCCCCAAGGGTTTCTATGTCGCGATAGCCGATGTGGAGAATAATTTCTGCATTCCCAAAGAATGGTATAAGCTCAAGAGCTTTATCGATGGCAAGAAGGAATACATAAAGGGAGGAAAGGATTAACATTTTCAAGAAAAAGGAAAAATAATTGCCGAAAAATTTGGAATCGGGCTAAAAATTTTGTATCTTTGCAT
>CAMVQS010000019.1 GCA_947169685.1 uncultured Prevotella sp.
CAATACACCAACGGCAGCCGCTTCATCCTATCGCTGCCACAATTAACTTAAAAAAACGACACAGAGGTACCTGCCCCCTTTTCTATGATGGCTAAAAAAAAGGGCTTCTGGCAATAAAATGGCTTTTGCAGCGTTATTAATACGATGCAAAAGCCATTTGTCATTATATGTATGGTATTGCTGTGCGGGCTTGAGGTCGCAGCTCAGTATGATCCGTCGTTCAGCCACTACTGGGCGATGGAGACTTCTTTTAACCCTGCTGCAGCGGGTAAGGAGAAGGCCATCAACTTTGTTGGCGCCTATGCCATGACAATGGTGGGTTTTGAGAATGCACCTCACACGATGTATGCTGCTGCCGACATGCCGTTTCAGGCGCTTGGCACGTTTCATGGCGTGGGCGCGATGTTCATGAATGACCAGATAGGTGTGTTCTCGCATAAGCGTCTTGCTCTTCAGTATGCGCTGAAGCGTCCGCTGTTGGGCGGTGTGCTGAGCCTGGGTGTGCAAGTGGGTGCGCTGAGTGAGAACATGGACGGTTCGAAGCTTGATTTGGAAACGCCCAACGACCCTGCGTTCTCTACAGGAGAGCAGACGGGCACGGGGCTTGACCTGGGTGTGGGACTCTATTATGCCCATGCCGACTGGTATGCCGGCGTGTCAATGACGCATGCCAACGCACCTCTGGTGGAACTGGGTGAAAAGAACGAGTTACAGGTTGACCGTACATATTATTTGACAGGCGGATACAATATTCACCTGCGAAATCCGTTTTTTACAATACATCCCTCTGTTCTGGCACGTACTGACGGGTCGGCATGGCGTGTGGATGTGGGCGGCCGGGTGAAGTACCAATACGAGAAAAAGATGTTCTACGCAGGTGCTTCGTATAGTCCGACCAATTCGGTGACGGTGTTGCTGGGTGGTGACTTCCATGGTGTGAGTCTGGGCTACAGCTATGAGATATACACCAACGGCCAGAGTTTCGGCAACGGTTCTCATGAGCTGTGCGTGGGTTATCAGATGGAGTTGGACTTCGGCAAGAAAGGCCGTAACCGACATCAGAGTGTAAGACTATTATAACCTTAGCCCCTTATGTTAGGGGGATGGGGGTCTGAACAAAAGAATTTGAAAAGAATAAATATATGAAAGAAAATAAGATGAATGTTAAAGTGGGTCGTTCAGACCCCCAACCCCCTAACTTAGGGGGCTTAGTCGTGGTATTCAGCTTCTTATTGTTGTTGACCGGCTGCTTCGGTGGCCGTTCGACGATGGCCAGCGGCGGTGAGGTGACAGGTGTGAGCGGCCGTCCGTTCTCTGAGCCTACGCCATACGGTATGACGCTGATTAAGCGTGGTCACCTGAAGATGGGCGTGGAGAAGCAGGACACCCTTTGGGGACGTAACACACCAGTACGTGACATCTCAGTGGAGGGTTTCTGGATGGACGAGACGGAGGTGACCAACTCCCAGTACCGTCAGTTTGTGAACTATGTACGTGACTCCATTCTACGTGAGCGTCTGGCAGACCCTGCATATGGTGGCGACGAGACCTACAAGATTGAGGAAGATAAGTATGGTGAGCCCGTGAAGCCTCACCTGAACTGGAAGAAGCCGTTGCCCCGCAAGCCGAACGAGGACGAACAGCGTGCCTTCGAAAGCCTTTATACCTATAACCCTGTTACGGGTGAGAAGCTTCTCGACTGGCGTCAGCTGAACTACCGCTATGAGATTTACGACTATGTGGAGGCCGCCAAGCGCAAGTATCGCATCAGACCAGAGGAGCGTATCCTGAATACGGACATCGTGCCTAATCCGAACGAGGAGATTTGGATTTCGAAGGACACAGCCTATATTGACGAGTCAGGCAACATCGTGCGTGAGACCATCAACCGCCAATATACGGGTGAGTGGGACTTCCTGAATACCTATATTGTCAATGTCTATCCTGACACGACCTGCTGGATCAACGACTTCCCCAATGCGGAGAACGAGACCTATATGCGCTATTACTTTACCAATGCCGCCTACAACGACTATCCGGTGGTGGGCGTGACATGGGAGCAGGCCAATGCTTTCTGCGCATGGCGTACGGAATACCTGCTGAGAGGTCTGGGACCGCAGGCACGTTTTGTGCAGCGTTACCGTCTGCCGACTGAGGCAGAGTGGGAGTATGCCGCACGTGGCAAGGACCAGAACGAGTTTCCGTGGGACAATGAGGACCTGGCATCGGGCGAGGGCTGCTTCTTTGCCAACTTCAAGCCAGCTAACGGCGACTATACGCAGGACGGCAACCTCATTACCAGCAGGACGGGCATCTATCAGGCCAACTCCAATGGTCTCTACGACATGGCAGGTAACGTAGCCGAATGGACCAGCACCGTCTATACGGAGGCAGGTGTGACGGCGATGAACGACATCAATCCGCAGCTGAGTTACAATGCTGCCAAGGAAGACCCCTACCGACTGAAGAAGAAGAGCGTGCGCGGTGGTTCGTGGAAGGACCCTGCCAGCTATATCCGTTCAGCCTGGCGTACCTATGAGTATCAGAACCAGCCGCGTTCGTACATCGGCTTCCGTTGTGTGCGCAGTCTGGCAAATACGACCAGTGAGAAGATTAAGGTGAAGAAATCAAAGAGGAAATAAAAGATGACACAATACAGTAAGATAAATTTCATCTACCGCTTGCAGAAGTGGATGGACAGTGTTCCGGGACAGACGTTCCTGAACTATGCCTACAGCTGGGGTGCTGCCATCGTAATTCTTGGTACCCTGTTTAAACTGACCTACCTGCCTGGTGCCAACCTCATGCTTTATCTGGGTATGGGTACCGAGGTCGTCGTGTTCTTCCTGTCAGCCTTTGACCGTCCGTTCGACAAGACGGCCGACGGCATGGACCTGCCTACTCATGTGGATGAGGAGGGTGAGGAACTGGAAGGCGAGGAACTTCCGGAGCGTCCTGCAGCAGCTGCCACTGTTATTGGCGGTGGAAGCGGCCAGACCATTATCATTGGTGGTGGTGGAACAGGTGGAGTAAATGTTGACGGTGGCCATGTGGCACCTGCAGCAGCCAATATCCCCGCAGCGGCTGTGGCTTCATCTGTTGAGGCCCCGGTTGCTCCAGCCAATATCCCGCCGTTGACACCCGACATGACCGAGGCCACTAATGCGTATGTGGATGAGCTGAAGAAACTCACTGAGGTACTTGAGCGCGTTTCGGAGCAGAGCAAGCGCCTGACCACCGACTCGGAGGAGATGGAGAACCTGAACCGTACGCTGACGGGTATCTGCAAGGTTTATGAGATGCAGCTGAAGAGCGCCAGCTCGCAGATTGGCACCATCGACGAAATCAATGAGCAGACGAAGAAGATGGCTCAGCAGATTGAGCAGCTCAACAATATTTATGCCCGCATGATCGATGCCATGTCTATCAGGGCAGGGTTGAACGGCTAAAATTGTAAATTGTCAAATTGTAAATATTATTAATGGCAATCAAGAAGCGACCCCTGAACCCGCGCCAGAAGATGATCAATCTGATGTACGTCGTCCTCATGGCCATGCTTGCGCTGAACGTCTCGACTGAGGTGCTCAACGGCTTCTCCCTCGTGGAGGAAAGCCTGCACCGCTCGACCGACAACTCAACGCTGCAGAACAATGCCATCTATTCGGACTTTGAGGAGCAGATGAGGAGCAATCCGGCTAAGGTGAAGGAATGGTTTGAAAAGGCCCAACAGGTAAAGCGCATGAGCGACTCACTCTACTTGTTGGCCGACAACCTGAAACTGGCTATTGTGCGTGAGGCTGACGGCGATGACGGTGACGTACATAACATCCGAAATAAGGAAAACCTGCAGGCAGCCTCGCTCATCATGCTCTCACCGACCACTGGTCAGGGTGAGACCCTGAAACGTGCCATCGATGCCTATCGGGAGCGTATCCTGACGATGATTGAGGACTCCACGCAGCGTAAGATTATTGCAGGTAACCTCTCGACGGAACTGCCCAAGACTCCCCTGACCATGGGAAAGAAGTGGCAGCAGTACATGTTTGAGAATATGCCTGTGGCAGCAGCCGTCACCTTGCTGACGAAGCTGCAGAGCGACGTGCGCTATGCTGAGGGTGAGGTGCTCCATACGCTGGTGAGCAACGTCGATTTAAAAGATGTACGCGTGAATGCCCTGAATGCCTTTGTCATTCCCAGTTCACAGACCATCGTACGCGGTGACAAGTTCTCGGCACGTATCGTGATGGCAGCTGTTGATACGACGCAGACCCCCGCCATCTATGTGGGTGGCCGACAGCTGAACCTGAAGGACGGCCTCTATGAGACGGTATGCGGACGTACTGGCGACTTCACACTGGCAGGTTATCTGGAGGTGGTGAACAGCAACGGCGACAAGATTCGCCGTGACTTCGAACAGAAATATACGGTGGTTGATCCCAGTGCAACGGTGAGCGCCGACCTGATGAACGTGATCTATGCAGGTTATAACAACCCCATCAGTGTCAGTGTGCCGGGTGTGCCCCTGTCAAAGGTGCAGGCCAGCATCTCCGGTGGAACACTCACACCCGTCAGTGCCGGCCATTATATCGCCCGCCCATCGGCAGTAGGTAAGGATGTGACCATTACCGTCACCTCTACCAATACAGGACGTGCGCAGCAGATGGGACAGTTTACGTTCCATGTGCGTAAGTTGCCTGATCCTACGGCCTATATCACCACTTCCGATGCTGACGGCAATGGCTCACGCTTCCGTGGCGGTGGTCTGACCAAGGCACAGTTGATGGCTGCCGATGGTATCGGAGCTGCCATTGATGACGGCATCCTCGACATTGCCTTCAAGGTGCAGTCGTTCGAGGCTGTGTTCTTCGATAATATGGGTAATGCCGTGCCCATGCTGAGCGAAGGCTCGCGTTTCTCTGCCCGTCAGAAGGAGACGTTCCGCAAGTTGTCACGCAACAAGCGTTTCTACATCTCGCGTGTGACAGCTGTTGGTCCCGATGGTATCCAGCGTACGCTGCCTGCCTCGATGGAGGTTATTGTTAAATAGTTGAGGGTTTAGAGTTGAGAGTTTAGAGTAGTTCAGAGTTTAGAGTTGTTTAGAGTTTAAAGAGATATGAAAAGACTTTTGTTTGTACTGATGATAACGCTGGTGGCTGGCTCTGTCGTTGCACAGCCTGCCAACCGTCGTAGGAAACCGGCTAACACGACGCAGCAGAACACGCAGGGTCAGCTGACACAGCGTGCCCGCCTGATGTTCCCCACGGCCATCGACATGCCCGAGGATGTGGTCTGGCGTCGTGACATCTACCGTGAGATAGACCTGACGAAAGATGCCAATGGCGGACTTTACTACCCCGTGGAGCCCGTGGGTCACGACATGAACCTGTTTACCTATGTGTTCAAGCTCGTGCAGAACGGTTACGTCCCGGCTTACGAGTATCGTCTGGACGGAAACGAGGTGTTTACAGACTCTGCCCGCGTGAAGTTCAAAACCCTGCTGTCTGACTACCATATCTTCTATGAGGAGAAAGACGGTAAGATACGTGTTGACAACAGCGACATACCCTCTCAGGAGGTACGTCTGTACTACCTGAAGGAGAGTGCCTACTACGACCAGTCGAACTCCACGTTCCATCGTAAGGTGCTGGCCCTTTGTCCTGTTATGCTCCGCGAAGACGATTTTGGCGGTGAGGCCGCCAAGTACCCCTTGTTCTGGGTGAAGTACAGCGACTTGGAGCCGTTCCTCAGTCGTCAGACGGTGATGACCAGCAGCCTGAACAATGCAGCCACGATGTCGATGAGCGACTACTTCACGCTCAACATGTACAGCGGAAAAATCTACAAGACCAACAACATGCTGGGCCGCACGCTGGCACAGTACTGTCCCACAGATACTGCTATGGCCAAGGAGCAGGAGCGCATCGAGGAGGAACTGGCAGCCTTCGAGCGTGGGCTGTTTGCCACCTCGCTTCGTGGCGATACTGCCAACGTGGATTCCACAGCCAATACGGACGAGGTAAAGCCTGTCAAGGAGACGAAGAAAAAGAAGAAGACCCGCCGTCAGCGTGTTTCTACTTCATCGGGTAACACCTCTTCGGGTGGTGGTACTGGCTCGTCGCCTCGTATCTCCGTTCGTCGGCAGAGACATTAAGCATTAAACATTAAAGATTAAACACTCAAGTTTCGCATGTTAAGTAGATATAAGAAGATAAAGGAAGATAGCCGCTTTTCAGCTACGGAAGATAGAGGACGTTACTCTATTTGCAGTGTTTCTGCTGTAAAACAATTGTCCTTTATCTCCTTCTATCTCCTTCTCGCTCGACCTCTGGTCGCTTGCAAGGCAAGAACTTCCTCTATCTACAAGGCAGGCGGAGCTTGCGAAAGTTAAATTAAAGATTAAACATTAAAAGTGTAGCTATATGAAAAAGGTGTTTACAATTATCAGCCTTGTTGCATTGTTCTTCGTTGCAACACCGTCGCAGGCACAAACCAGATTTGGTCTGAAAGGTGGCTTCAATGTTACCAACATGTCACTCTCTTCTGACGTGCTCAACAGTTCCAACCGTGCCGGTTTCTTTATTGGTCCGTCGGTCAAGTTTACCCTTCCCATTGTCGGATTGGGTGTTGATGCGGCTGCCCTGTACGACCAGCGTGAGGCAAAGCTGGCAGATGCTACCATCAGCCAGAAGAGCATCAATATCCCCATCAATGCCCGTTATACCTTCGGCTTGGGTGATACTGCAGGACTTTATCTCGCAGCAGGTCCGCAGTTCGGCATCAATGTGGGTGATGAGAACTTCAAGATTGCCAATACTGACAATTACCAGTTGAAGAAGACCAATTTCAGCATCAATCTCGGAGCTGGCGTCAGTCTCTTGAGCCACTTGGAGGTGGGTTTCAACTACAACATTGCCCTTGGCAAGACGGGTGACTTCTCGCTGAATAATGCGAAGAATGAGTACGACTCCAAGAACAATGCCTGGCAGATATCTGCTGCCTACTATTTCTGATTTCAGAAAAAATGACTACCTTTGCAGGCAGTATGCGATTTGTTGATGTCATATTGCCTGTACCTTTAGAAGGGATGTTCACCTATGCCGTACCTGCGACCATGCAGGACAAGGCACAGGTGGGCGTTCGTGTTTTGGTACCTTTCGGCAGGTCGAAGACCTATCTGGCTGTCATCACCCGTCTGCATGATGAGGAGCCGGTGGGCTACGACGTGAAGCCCATTGTGGAGGTGATGGATGATACTCCCGTTCTGTTGCCCCAGCAGCTGAAGCTGTGGAAGTGGATGGCTGACTACTACATGTCACCCCTTGGTGAAGTGTATAAGGCCGCGCTACCTTTAGGCATGAAGGCCGAGGACGGCTACAAACCTCGTACTGAGTTGTATGTGGGCTTGGCGCAGCAGTTCTGCGGTGAGCAGGCGCAGCATGTGGCCCTCGAGATGTTGCGCAAAGCCCCCAAGCAGCATGAGACGCTGACAGCATTCCTGTCGTTGTGGAAGGAGGGACGGGAAATAACCCGTGAAGAGCTTATCAATGTCAGTCACTCGAACCTGCTGACGGTAAACACACTGGTGAAGCGTGGCGTGTTGGTGACCTACGAGCGTGAGGTGGGCCGTCTGAACCACGGAGGAGAACCACACCCAGAACTCATCAAACCACTAAGCCCTGCCCAGCAGGATGCTTACAATGCCTTGCAGTTTCAGTTTCTGAAGAAGAATGTGGTGCTACTGCATGGCGTCACGGCAAGTGGTAAGACGGAACTGTACATTCACCTGATACAGCAGGCACTGGAACGCAAGCAGCAGGTGCTCTACCTGTTGCCAGAGATAGCATTGACGGTGCAGATGATGGAACGTCTGCGCAGGGTGTTTGGCAATCGGCTGGGCATCTACCACTCCAAGTATAGCGATGCCGAAAGGGTGGAGATATGGCAGAAGCAGCTGTCGCAGAATCCCTATGACGTCATCCTGGGTGTACGCTCATCGGTGTTCCTGCCTTTCCAGCGGTTAGGACTGGTCATTGTCGATGAGGAACACGAGACATCATATAAGCAGCAGGACCCCATGCCGCGCTACCATGCACGCTCAGTGGCCATCATGTTGGCACAGATGAGCGGTGCCAAGGTGCTGCTGGGTACGGCAACTCCTTGTTTGGAAAGTTACTATAATGCCCGTTCCGGCAAGTATGGACTGGCAACGCTGACTGAGCGTTACAAGGGAATAGAACTGCCCGAAATCAAGGTGGTCGATATTAAGGACCTGCAGCACCGCAAACTGATGAGGGGTCCGTTCTCACCCTTGTTGTTGTCACATATCCGTGAGGCTTTGGAACGTGGTGAGCAGGCCATTCTGTTTCAGAACCGTCGAGGCTTCGCACCCATGATGGAGTGTCGGCAGTGTGGTTGGGTTCCTCGTTGCCAGCATTGTGACGTATCGCTGACGCTGCACCGAAGCATGAACCAGCTGACGTGCCACTATTGCGGCTTTACCTACAGCATACCTACGGAGTGCCCAAATTGCGGTTCCAAGAGCCTGCAGTCGCAGGGCTACGGTACGGAGAAGATAGAAGACACCATCCGTGAACTTTTCCCAGAGGCACATGTTGCCCGTATGGATCTCGATACCACACGCACTCGGAATGCCCATGAACGTATCATCAACGACTTTGCATCAGGACGTACCAATATACTGATTGGTACACAGATGATCAGCAAGGGACTCGACTTCGACAAGGTCAGCGTGGTGGGCATACTCGATGCTGACAAGATGCTCAGCTACCCTGACTTCCGTGCCTATGAGCATGCCTTTATGATGATGGCACAGGTCAGTGGCAGGGCAGGACGTAAGGATAAGCGTGGACTGGTCGTCCTACAGACGCGGCAGCCCTCATTGCCCGTCATCCGCCAGGTGGTGGATAACGACTACGAGACGTTCTGCCAGCAGCTGCTCAGTGAGCGTCGTGACTTCCATTATCCACCGTTCTATCGCCTTATTGACGTCTATCTGAAACACAAGGACGATAATATTGTAAACACTGCAGCCATTGAGATGGGCTCGCGTCTGCGTCAGTGGTTCGGTGAACGTGTGCTGGGACCAGACCGTCCTGCTGTGGCACGTGTCAAGCAGCAGCACATCCGCAAGATGGTGCTCAAGCTGGAGAATGGTATTGACATGAAAAAAGTCCGCAAGTACCTGTTGCTTGCGCAGTCACAGCTACTTGCGGACAAACGTTATGCGTCGCTTCAAGTCTATTACGACGTAGATCCAGTATGAAGTTTACAGATCCACCTGCACACCCAGACCCAGCACGTGGTTGGTACGTGTGAAGGTATCGCTGACCTGTGGCTCAGTCGATGTCACCTTATCATAGTTATCGTAGTTGGTCTGGAAATAAGCAGCAGACAATGTGATTTTGTCAGTAGCCTTATAGCTGAAGCCGAAGCCTACGCTGTAGCTGTTGGTGACGAACGAGAGGTCGTTCATGTAGGCATCGGTCAGTCCGTAGCGTGTCAGCTGTCCTCCGCATGAGATGTTTACGCGTGGGCTGACGTCCCATTCTACACCTCCCAGAAACTCATTGGTGCCATGATCCAGCTTGTCCTGTGAGTTGTTATACCAGTGTGCGTTCTTGTCGTAGTAGTGGTGATAGCCCACGTTCAGGTGTACTTCTGGAATGACGTTCCATTGTGCACCTATGGCCAGCAGTGCGGGAGCATCTTCGTCAACGTCAGTGTCGTTCTCGTATTTGTTGATGTTCTCGATACCGGGGAAGTTAGCATATTCGCCTTCAATCTTCAGTGCCTTCTCCAGGGTGGAGTGGTTCTTCATCTTCATCTGTGTGTTGAACTCATACTTAGCAGCGAAGTTGAAATTGCCGACCCTGTAGTCAATACCGATGATTGGAGCAATGCCAAAGCCCTCTTGGTTGCTCATCAGGTTCACACCCTGACCATACTTCTGCAACAACTCCAATGGAACAAGTGCTGCCTCTGCACGTGCCTGGGCGTTTGCCAGCTCCTCAGGTGTCATGGCCCCCATTGTCGTAGCCAACTCGGCTTGACCCAGCTGCTTGTTGATGTTGGCAATGTTGTTGTTGATGAAACGGTCGAAGTTGATGTAGTAAGCCTCGCCCTGTGCATCGCGCATTCTAACCTGAATGTTACTCAGACGTGCACGGTAGGAAGCGTTGCCATAGAGCGCACGCAGACCACCATATACCGACCAATGTTCATCTATCTTGTAGGCAGCACCCAGCTGGAAACCGAAGAAGTACTGACGTCCGCGCATATAAGCATCAACATCGTAGCCCTCGACACCCAGCCCGCGCTGTTGCAGCAGGTAGGCAATGCTACCTACGGCACTCTCGAAGGAGCCCAGTCCGTTTTCAAACTCACAGACACCGCCTCCGCCAGG
The DNA here is from genome assembly GCA_947169685.1 of uncultured Prevotella sp. Taxonomy (GTDB): domain Bacteria; phylum Bacteroidota; class Bacteroidia; order Bacteroidales; family Bacteroidaceae; genus Prevotella. The sequence goes on from CAMVQS010000019.1 coordinate 10,424, forward strand.
CAATGAGAAATTGAACTGGAAACTCCAGTCGCCCTTATTGTAGGCTGCCTGTACTGAAGGAATAAAAGGTGCATCGGCAATACCCTCGAACGTTTTGGTGACATTGCCGTTATTTTTCTTACCCATAGCAAAGACAGGGTTGGTAGAGGTGATGGTACGTGTCTGGTGTGCATACTGCCAGTTGAAGGCAAAGTGGAAACCTTCGGGCATGAAAACCACGCCAGCAGGGTTCGAATACACGCCGTCCAATCCGATGGCTGCATCACGCGCAGGGTTCTTTAGGAATAATACACTTTGATTGGTGTTGGTGAGGATGCCGCCTGCCAAGGCGCTCACCGTTGTCATCATGAAAACAATTACTGATAAAAAACTCTTTTTCATCGTTATTTTAATTAATTTTTACTTAAATCGGCTGCAAAGGTATAGCTATTGCACAAAACGCAAGAATTTGTGCGTATGTTATTAACAAATATTAAATAAATAATTGCACGTTTCTGCACAAAACGTGCAATTTGTGCAACTTTATGTGTAATCGTTTACGTCATAAAATGCATATTTTTGTCTTATATAATACAGAAAATGTATAATTTTGCAGCAAGAAATGACGAACTAATCAAAACAAACAAACAATGAAAAGACAAATACTCATATTCTCATGTTTGCTGCTGAGTCTTGGAGTGATGGCAGACGGGGGAGATCAGACGGTAACTATTGGCGGTTCAACCGTTGATAAGACCGTGAAACAAATTACCTTCAATGGCGATGATGTCGTTCTGCACTTCAGTGATAACAGCACGCAGACCGCCAGCATGGATGAAGAGGTAAAGATTGCTTTTAAACTCAAATCCACGTATATTGAGACGATTAATTCTCAATTTTCAATTCTCAATTCTCAACGAGTCTATAACCTGCGTGGTCAGTACATGGGTGAGAATCTCGACGATGTGCGTGCCAGCGTGTATATTGTGAACGGAAAGAAAGTCGTTGTCAAATAGTTTAGAGTTTAAAGAGATATGAAAAGACTTTTGTTTATACTGATGATAATGCTGGTGGCAGGTGCTGCTGTTGCCCAGAACGCTGGGGATGATCTCTCTGTGGCACAAAGTATCCAGAAGAATCAAGCCGTGCTGACCCTGAGTGACGGCAGTAAGCGCTATTACAATACTGCTGAACTGACCAGTATTGACATTGACGGCACAAACGTGAAGGTTGTCAAGGGAAATGATAGCTATACCTTTGCCAACAAGGTCACAGACATCAGCTTCACTAAAGGAGTACCTGTGGATGGTGGCGAAGAAGGAAACTATAACAATACTCAGGGTAAGGTCAAGATTAATGAAACCAAGGGGTGGCTGGAGTCTGCCTACGTGAAGTTCGCTCTCTTCGAAGGAGCCACATCGTATAACGTCTATGTGAAGGGCGGTCAGTATGCTGACTATACTAAGATTGATGGTCCGTTGGTACGCAGTTACGGTACCTATGGCCGTGCCGATGTAGTAGGTCTGAAGGCTGACAGCTATAGCCTGAAGATTGTTCCTGTGAATGCCGACGGCGAAATGGCTGAGGCTGCCAACGAAGTAACAAGTCTGGTGGTGAAGAACTATGACCGTGGCGGTTTCGCACATATGAACTGGACAAAAGGCATTGGCGCTTATAAGGATGACGGTGCGCTGAAGCAGGGCGCGAAGGTTATCTATGTTACTAAGGATAACTTCAATACCTGTACGCTTGAGATGGTGAAAGACAATAAAGGTAATATGGAAACCTTTGTTGGTATTGGTAACATATTACAAGCTAAGAAGAAAGGCTATGACACTACGCCCCTGTCAGTGCGTATTATCGGACAGATAACAGCATCTAATGCAGATGCTGCACAGAGAATGACAGATCAAAAAGGCTTACAGATTAAGAGTGATAATGATGACACGGACTTGGCTGTTACCATTGAAGGAATAGGTGACGATGCCATCTTTGACGGTTTCGGCTTAGGCGTAGATGGTGGTTGTGATGTAGAAGTACGAAACATGGCTTTCAAGGGTCAAGGGTCAAGTGATGATAATATGGAGATAAAAGGAACACAACATATTTGGGTTCATCATTGTGATTTCTTCTATGGCATGAAAGGTAGCGGTGACCATGACAAGGGTGACGGTTCTTTGGATTGCAAGGATAAGTGCACATTTGCCACCTTCTCGTATAACCACTTCTGGGACGCAGGTAAAGCCATGCTGTGTGGCATGAAGAGCGAAGTAACGACTAATCTGCTCTCTTATCACCATAATTGGTTTGACCACTCGGACTCTCGCCATCCTCGTGTCCGTACTTCGACCGTTCATGTTTATAATAACTACTTTGACGGAATAGGTAAATATGGCGTGGGTGCTACGATGGGCTCCAGCGTGTTTGTGGAGAACAACTATTTTCGTGGTACCTTCCGTCCGATGATGTCTTCAAAGCAAGGAACCGACGCTACAGGTGATGGTACCTTCTCTGGAGAGAATGGTGGAATCATCAAGTCGTTTGGAAATGTCTTTGCGGAAAAACCAAAGAACTTCAGTTTTATTACCTATCAGACAAACAACACCAGCTTCGATGCTTACGAAGCAACGACACGTGGAGAGGTCGTTCCTTCTACTGTTGTCACGCTTGCTGGTAATACGACGTACAATAATTTTGATACTGACCCCTCTTTGATGCATGATGGAACGGTTGATGCTGCTGGTGATGTTCCCAGCATTGTGACGGGATACTATGGTGCCGGCCGTCTGAACCATGGTGACATTGAATATACTTTTACCAATTCTACAGACGATGCTGATTATGGTCGTATTGCAGGTTTGGACAATATTCTGTCGAACTACAAGTCTTCTCTCGTAGGCATCTTTGGTGATGAGACTTCACAAGGAGGTGGCGAGCCTGGTGGCGGTGACGAGCCTGGTGGTGATGAGCCTGAAACACCAGAGGGAACGATTGTTGCTTCGTTCGACGGCTCTCCCTCGTATAGTATGTTTACAGTAGGTGGTGATTATGGTGACGGAAAGATTACTTATAATGGAACCTATTACAAAAAAGGCGTGAAACTTAACAGTAAGGGATCTATTAAGTTTACTCCTACGCAGAACTACACGATGACCATCGTGTTGGCTACCAGTAAGGATGGAAAGACCGTGAAAATAAATGGAACAGCTTCACCTAGCGCCGGAGCAGATAATACGGAGGGAAAATATCGTGAGATAACAGGCATTTCTTTGACGAGTGGAACGGAATATACCTTGACAGTGGGTGATAAAGAATCGATTGTTATGCTGATTATACTTGAACCCAAATCATAATAACAATCAACGAATACAACAAGAGGTAGCACACGTGGTGCTACCTCTTGTTGTTTTAATCTGTCAAATGAGTTCATCAGGGATTTTTACCTTTTCGGATAATTTGTAGATGAACTGTTTTCTCATTCGCCTCTTGTGAAAGTAGGGTACGATGTGAAGCGGGTCGAACTTCAGCTTCTCGTGCATCTTCCATCTCATGTGGACCATCACGTTGATGGCATTGCTGATGGAGTTTGTCCATTCTGTCCTCAACAGGCGTGAGTTGTTGGCTATTTTGTCGTTACTGAACGAGCTGACCTCCAAAATCTGCTGGTCTATCCAGAAAGAGATAATCTCCAGGTAACACTGGTAATATTTATTGAACAGCGACACCTTGTTTTGGCGGTACGAACCGATGACAGCCTCCGACAGACATAGCAATACCTGTACGATGGTGTTGTTGAAGGTGAGGAAGTAGTTGGAGTAGGCAATACTGATTTTGGTGAAGTTAGCTTGCTCAAGGTGCGTGAGCACAATGTTCCGGTTCTCCTCGTTGTTGATGAACTTGTCGAAATACGCTTTCTCCGCCTCCTCGAAATAGTTGAAACCCATGAAGTCGGGTATGCCGTCGCTGCCAATGGAGACGAGGAAGAAATGGCTGTGTTGGAGCTTCATCTTGTTCCACTGCTTCCGCACCTCCAGATAGTTCCTGGCAAACACCTCGCCAATGCGTTCTATGTAGTTGTACTTGATGATGGTGTCGGCTATGAAGTACTGGTTCTCCCTGGTCAGACTGTCAGGGGGCAGCGAGAGCAGGCGGTGGAACTCAAACAGGTCGGCGTTCGACTTCTTGCCATGCTCCTTCAGTTTCGACTGGAAGAGCAGGTCGGTGGTTTCTACAAGGGTGGCCCAGTTGTGGTGCTCCAGCCCTCTTATCTGAATCTCAATGCGTCGGTTGTCGCCGTCTCTCAGCACGGCATTGATATGAATGGAGCGGTAGCCGCTCTCCTTGGGCTCCTTGATATAGTCGTGGATAGTGCCTTTGATGACGAATGGCAGTTTGTTCTGATTGCGCATCAGACGGTCGTAGAGCTCGTAGGCTTTCTCTGTCGATGACATGATGCAGCGGCATCCGGCAATGTCCTCAGCTCTGTTTATCTGCATCTCGGGAAAGCGCAGCAGCTTGCTGATGATGGACTCTATGCGCTTTACGCGATAGGTGCAGATGCAGTTTTTATCTACCTTGTGGGCGGCATGTTCAATGGCATTGAAGATGACGGCCAGCGGTTCCTTGTAGCTCACCCTCAGCGTCTGCAGCATCATGAGATCGTCCTCGGCAATCTCCTTGGGATTACTCCTGATGCGGTCTCCCAACCGCTTGTAGTCTTTGTTGGAATAGTTGTCTGCCATTGCTTTATGGAACTACTACCACTTTCTTTCCCTGATGGATGTAAATGCCTTTCTGCGTAGGCTTCTTGCTTAGCTTGCGGCCGTCGAGGGTGTAATACGAGTTGAGAGCGGAGTATTGAGAGCGGAGAGCGGAGAGGGTGGTGGCGCTGTCTTCGTCATAGTCGAGGGTGACGATGCCTGTCTTCGCATCTTCTGTGATGTTATAGAGGCAGTGGCCCACCAACTCGCTCTCGTCTGCTGTGGTGTAGAAACGGAAGTTGGGAAGAGCCTGCTCGTCGGTGAGCGTGGTGATGTTCTTTGAGCCAGGGAAGGTAGCAGCCAAGTGTGATTCCTTGTATTGCTGTTGGGCGTAGTCTCTATTGGTGCCGCTCAGGTAGCTGGAGATGAGCAGTCCGCCTGCAGGGATAACGGCCACGCGGGGGCTCCCCACGGTGTTGTTGGGGGCGTCGCCCATGTTGATGGTCTGCTTGGCGTAGGCGAAGTGATAGGCCAGCAGCCCGTGGCTGTAGGCTCCGCTGTTGATGCCCCGTTTCTGGATGTTCTCCAAGATGATGTACTCGTTCTCGTCCAGCGGGTTCTGTATCTTGTAGGCTGTGCCGCCTTCGAGGATGGGTGTGAGGGTGAGGCCTGTCAGGGGGGCGTCCAGTTCCTCGATGGTGAGCCACCCCATGGCCTCCTGCTCCCAGGCGTTGTAGGGGGCGGGTGCCCAGCTGTTGCCGTTGTAGCAGCCCACGTCCATCACGTCGAAGCGCTGCATGCTCTGGTTGTTGGTCTGCTGTGCTGCGGTTTGGGTAGAGTAGATGTCAGGCAGTCCCATGCCGTGAGAGAACTCATGGATGAGTACGCCCGTTCCGTTGATCTGAGGTATGCCGCCAAAGGAATCCTGAGTAGTTCCTTCGTTGAAAGCCAACTCACTATGGCAGCCGCTGAGTACGACGGTGGTATTGCCGACGCTGGCGTTGACAGTGCCGCAGCGTGCCCACATGGTGTCCTCGGAGCCGCCCATGTTCTCGCCATAGCCGGCATGGACGATGTAGATCATATCCACCCGTCCGTCGTTGTCGTTGTCGTAAGGGGTGAAATCGAACTCCGGCTGGGCTTCCAATAACTTTATGCAGGCATCCTTGCACAGCTTGGTCAGGTTGTTGGTGGTGCCGTACGTTGCCATGTTGTCGGGTAGCGTGACAGGCCCCACTACGTCGAACTGTGGAGTGTAATTTCCATAGCTGACCGTTGTGAAATATTCGGCCACGCTACAGATGTTACGGTTCTCGCCATTACCGTAGTCTTCTTGTTCTCCAAAGCTGTTGAGACACTGGTCGAACGACCTTTGCGGGTCGGACAGGGTGAAGTCCTGGTCGGGGTAGGCTGCCAGGATGACCAGCACACGGGGTGTTCCGTGATGGGGGAAATAGCTGGTGCCGAAGACGGAAGGTGAGTATTCCGGAGTGGAGGAGTGGAGGAGTGGAGGAGTGGAGGAGTGAAGGAGTGAAGGAGTGGAGGAGTGGAGCAGGGTGCCGTCGAGTGTGGTCATCCAGTTATGATGTTCATCTCCGTGTAGCAATACCTGCTTCAGTGTGCCGTCAGGCTGTTTCACCATAACGGGAAACGGGTAGGCAGGTGCTGCGAGTGCGACATTCGTCGCAATCAGAAGACTAAATAATGATAAAAATAATATTCGTTTCATATCTTTAATCTTTATACTTAATGACTCTCAGCTCTTCAGTTCCGGATAACTGATACGTGTATGATAGATGGTCTTCAGCTTCTCGATGAGCACCGTCTTGGCATACTGAATGTCGCGGAAGGTGATGGGACACTCGCGGAAGTAGCCTTCGCTGACCTGAGCGTCGAGGATGCGGTTTACCAAGTCGCGGATGGTCTGCTCGGTGTAGTCGGGCAGGGAACGTGAGGCGGCCTCCACGGCATCGGCCATCATGAGAATGGCCTGTTCGCGGGTGAAGGGGTTGGGCCCGGGATAGGTGAACAGCAGGTCGTCAACGGCCTCGTCGGGGTGTTCGTTCTTGTATTTCACGTAGAAGTACTTGGCCTTACCCTGTCCGTGGTGGGTGGCAATGAAGTCCTTGATGACATCGGGCAGGTTGTACTTGTCGGCAAGCTTCAGTCCGTCAGTGACATGGCTGATGATGACCTGTGCACTGTCGATGTACGAGAGGTTCTCGTGGGGATTGACACCCGACTGGTTCTCGGTGAAGTAGATGGGGTTCTGCGTCTTGCCGATGTCGTGGTAGAGCGCTCCAGTACGTACCAGCTGTGCCTTCGCGCCAATCTTGTTGGCTATCTCGGCTGCCAGGTTGCCTACCTGAATGGAATGCTGGAAGGTGCCAGGTGCCACCTCGCTCATGCGTCGCAGAATATCCTTGTTCATGTCTGACAGCTCAATGAGGGTGATGTTCGACGTAAAGCCGAACAGCTTTTCGATGAGGTAGAGTAGGGGGTACGAGCAGAAGAGCAGGGCACCGTTGACAATAAGATAGTTATACTCGCTGTAGTCAATGACGGTTAGGGCGCTGCCGAACTTCCAGTCGAGTGCCAGATTGGCTGCCATTGTGCCCAGCGTGACGAGAATGGCAGTCTTGAACAGTTGTGAACGGCTACTCAGTTCACGCAGGGAGAAAATGGCGACAAGACCGGCAATCTCCTCAATGATGATGAAGTCGAGCGGGTGCTGCAGGACGCTGGCCGCAATGAGAACGGTGGTAGTGTGTGCCATGAATGCCGTGCGTGAATCCATGAACACGCGGATGAAGATGGGCACCATGGCGAAGGGTAGCAGATAGATGTGCAGGATACTGTGACTCACCATCTGCATAGCAACAACGGAGAAGAGCACAATCATGGAATAAACCATGGTGATGGAACGCCATCGCTCGAAGTAGTCCTTGCGGAACAGGCTGAGATAGAGCGTGAAACAGCCGATAAGCAGTAGCACCAGTAGTGCTTCTCCCAAGAGTTTTGTATTGAACTGTGACTCGTCCGTCTGGCGACGGTCGCTCTCCTTGATGAACGACTCGATGATGCGGTAGGTCTTCTCATCGACAATCTCTCCGCGGTCAACAATTTTCTGTCCGCGTTGCACCACGCCAATGGCCAGTGGAAGATCCTCCTGAAGGTCGCGCAAATCCGACTCGCTACGTTCTTTTTCATAAACAAGGTTCGGTGCGATATAGTCGTTCAAGTTACAACGTTGCAAGAGTGCACGATGGGGACTGAGTACAGGGTCCTGGAACAGCTCTTCGTAAGCTGATTTGGGTGAATAGATGTCCGTGATGTGCTCGCTGGTATATTGCTTTCCGCTGACGATGCGTACCATTCGCGTGGTGTCCTTCATCATTTCTCCGTACTGTTGTGCATTCATGATGCCCTGAGTGTAGAAGTGATGCAGACGATTGGCAATGATGCTGATGAAGTCTGGCGTGAGCCCGGGGATGCCGTCGGCAAAGTCGTGGGTGAACTTGCTGATCATCTTCCCCTCCATCTCACTGTCGATGCCATAATAGGGTTCGTATTCACGCATGATACTGTCGCGTTCGGCCTTGACAACGGCATCGGACTTATAGATGGGGAAGTCAAAGGGGGCTCTGAGGTCTGCGTAGCGCCAAGGCTTGTTTTGTTCAGCCTTGAACGTGATACGACTGTCGCGTGGCATAGACCACACGATGAGTACTACGCTGATGATAACGAGGGAGACGCGTATCAGTAAATCGCGCCATGTTATGTCTTCACTGAACTTGATTTTGCTCATTTTCTTGCGTTCTTTTTATATAATAAATGTAATTAGAGTGCGAAAATACAAAAAAAATCACCAAATATCAAAAAAAAAGCGTACTTTTGCACAAAAATATATCGAAACAGCGTTTTTAAACATGTCAGAAAGAAGAGTTAGAGTACGTTTTGCCCCCAGTCCGACGGGTGCTTTGCATATTGGCGGAGTCCGTACCGCATTGTATAATTATCTGTTTGCACGCCAGCATGGTGGTGACCTTGTGTTCCGTATTGAGGACACCGATAGCAACCGTTTTGTGCCAGGTGCCGAGGAGTATATCATCGAGTCGTTTAAGTGGCTCGGCATCAAGTTTGACGAAGGCGTGAGCTTCGGTGGCGACAAGGGTCCCTATCGCCAGAGTGAGCGTCGCGACATTTACAAGCAGTATGTTAAGCAGCTGTTGGATGCCGATAGGGCATATATAGCCTTCGATACACCTGAGGAACTGGAGGCGAAGCGCAATGAAATACAGAATTTCCAGTATGACGCCAAGACACGTGGCATGATGCGTAACTCGCTGACGATGACGAAGGAAGAAGTAGAACGCCTGATTGCCGATGGCCAGCAGTATGTGGTACGCTTCAAGATTGACCCAGGCCAGACGGTGCTGGTCAACGACCTGATTCGTGGTGAGGTGCGTGTGCAGAGCGATATCCTTGATGACAAGGTGCTCTACAAGAGTGCTGACGAGCTGCCTACCTATCATCTGGCTAATATCGTGGATGACCATCTGATGGAGATCTCCCATGTTATCCGTGGTGAGGAGTGGCTGCCCAGCGCCCCGCTGCATGTGCTGTTATATCGTGCCTTTGGCTGGGAGGATACCATGCCGCAGTTCGCCCATCTGCCATTGTTGCTGAAACCTGTCGGCAATGGAAAGCTCTCCAAGCGCGACGGCGATAAGCTGGGATTCCCCGTATTCCCTTTGGAATGGCACGACCCCAAGACGGGCGAAGTCAGCTCTGGCTATCGCGAACAAGGATACTTGCCCGAAGCCGTTATCAACTTCCTGGCTCTGCTTGGATGGAATCCTGGCAACGATCAGGAACTCATGACACTGGACGAGATGGTCAGCCTGTTTGACATCTCCAAGTGCTCGAAGAATGGTGCCAAGTTTGACTTCCTGAAAGCAGAATGGTTCAACCGTCAATACCTCCTGCAGCGTCCCGACACCGACTGGTGCCCGGCCTTCGACAAAGTGCTGAAGGAGAATGGTATCACAGCCACTGCTGCACAGGAAGCTGAAGTGGTTCGTATGATGAAGACGAAGGTTGTCGAAGTGACAGACAAGCAGGGCAACACCAGAAAACGCAACGTCTCCTTCCCCAGCGACCTCTGGCCTTTGACCAAGTTCTTCTTCGTGGCTCCCACTGACTTTGACAGGGAGGGCGATAAATTTATCCGTAAGAACTGGAACGAAGGTACGGCAGACCAGATGCGTCAGATGCAGGCAGTGCTGGAAACCGTCAGCGACTGGAGCGTGGAAGGCCAGAAAGCCGTTGTTGACCCGTGGGTCGAGCAGACGGGTATCAAACCTTGGAACGCATGGCGCATCGCCCTCGTCGGCACAGGGCAGGGGCCTGATATGTACGAACTCTCTGCGTTCCTGGGCAAAGAAGAAACCATCAGTCGCATGAAAAAGGCTATCGAGGTATTAGCCCCCCATTCGGCCCCCGAGGGGGCTACAATTGTCAGCTAACTGATGATATACGATTATCAGACGGCTGATCCTATGCTATATGCTCTTCTTAAAGAGTATGCTCAGCACAATAGGAATAACCCGACAGAAGCCGAAGATCTGCTTTGGCAGTATCTGAGAGCAGACGGATTGGGAGTAACATTCAAAAGACAGCACATAATAGGGAATTATATTGCTGATTTTGTTTGTCTTAGCCACAAGCTAATAATAGAATTGGATGGCGGGTATCATCAGATACCCCAACAGCAGAAAAGTGACGTAGAACGGACAACGTGGTTGGGGGAAAGAGGATATAAAGTAATAAGATTCACTAATGAAGAGCTGTTTAACGGGCTTGACAACGTCATAAGGAAGATTGAAGATGAACTGTACGAATAAGACATTAGAAGCCTCCTCGGGGGCAGTAGGGGGGGCTGTATGTACAATTTAGCTATATACATATACCTGCTGGGCGTAGCCGTTGCGAGTCTCTTTAATGAGAAGGTGCGCAAGATGTGGCGTGGTGAGCGTGATGCGTTCCGTGTGTTACGTGAGCAGGTAGATCCTGAGGCGAAATATGTCTGGTTCCATGCTGCCTCGTTAGGAGAGTTTGAGCAAGGCCGTCCCCTCATGGAGCAGTTGCGCCGTGAGCATCCGGAATACAAGATCCTGCTGACGTTCTTTTCTCCTTCTGGCTATGAGGTACGTAAGAACTATGAGGGAGCAGACATCATCTGCTATCTGCCGCTCGATACCATTACCAATGCCCGCCGTTTCCTGCGTACCGTGCGTCCTGTCATGGCGTTCTTCATCAAGTATGAGTTCTGGTATAACTACCTGCATATCCTGAAGCATCGTAATATTCCTGTCTATAGCGTCAGCAGTATTTTTCGTCCAGACCAGGTGTTCTTCAAGTGGTACGGACGACAGTACCGTCGCGTACTCAACTGCTTCACCCATTTCTATGTGCAGAACGAAGTAAGCAAGGAACTGCTGGGTAAGATAGGCATTACGGCTGTCACAGTTGCGGGTGACACCCGATTTGACCGTGTTCAGCAGATTAAGGAGCAGGCCAAACAGTTACCCGTAGTGGAATCATTTATAGCCCCCCCTTCGTCCCCCGAGGGGGACACAAATGTCCTGCAGCAGAGTAATGAAGCCCCCTCGGGGGACGAAGGGGGGGCTTCTCCTCTTGTCTTTGTCGCTGGCTCTTCATGGCCGCCCGATGAGGAAATCTTTATCCGCTATTTTAAGGAGCATCCTGAGTGGAAGCTCATCATTGCACCGCACGTCATCGGCGAGGACCATTTGCAGCAGATAGAGAAGATGTTGGAGGGGCGTAAGGTTGTGAGATATACGAAAGCAGAGAAATCTCTCTCCTCTCTCCTCTCTCCTCTCTCCTCTTTCGACATCCTTATCATCGATTGTTTTGGCTTGCTGTCAAGTATCTATAACTATGCTGATGTGACTTATGTCGGTGGCGGCTTTGGCGTCAGCATCCATAATACGGTGGAAGCTGCCGTATGGGGCGTTCCCGTTATCTTCGGCCCTAACAACCAGAAGTTCCAAGAGGCACAGGAGCTGAAGGCTTGTGGCGGAGGCATCGAGATTAAGGGTTACGAGGACTTCGCCCGCCAAATGGATGAGTTCATCAAGAATCCTGACGAGATGAAAAGTCGTGGAAAGATTGCCGACGAATATGTCAGGAGCAAGACGGGAGCAACGCCCAAAATTCTGAGTGATGTAAAGTTCTAAAGACCATATGCAATTTGTTTGGATGACGCTTTTCATGTTCCTCCCCTTTGTGGCGATAGGCTATATAGCTTGGCACCTGTGGTGTCTGCTGCCTCTGGCAGGTGTATGGAAGATTATTATCATTGTGTTGGGCGTCTTGTGTTTCAGCCTTCTTTTTCTCAGCATAGGACGTAAACTTGACAGCCTGCCCTTAGGGTTGGCTTCCTGTGCCTACGAGGTGGGCACGTCGAGCATCATCGTCTTGCTCTATTTGGTCATCACGTTCCTGCTGCTCGACATCGGACGGCTCGTCCGTCTGGTGCCCCGTGAGTGGCTTTATGGAAACTGGACGACGACGGGTGTGCTGGCCGCGTTGCTTGTCGGCATCTTTGTCTATGGCAACCTCCATTATAAAAATAAGGTGCGCGAGAGTCTTGAGCTGAAAACTGAAAAACCCCTGCAACGCCAATATAAGATGGTGATGCTGAGCGACCTGCACATCGGCTACCATAACCGTCGGGCAGAGCTTGCTCGTTGGGTGGATATGATCAATGAGGAGCAGGCGGACCTCGTTCTCATAGCCGGTGACATCATCGACGGCTCCATGCGTCCCCTAATTGAGGAGCGTATGGCGGAGGAGTTCCGCAGGCTAAAGGCTCCTGTCTATGCCTGTCTGGGCAATCACGAATACTATAGTGGCGATTCTGCGGCTGTTCGCTTCTATCAAGAGGCTGGCATTCACCTGCTGCGTGATTCCGTTGCCATGGTGGGCGACCTTGCCATCATCGGACGTGACGATCGTAGCAACGTAAGGAGGGCCCCCCTTTCGTCCCCCGTGGGGGACACAATAGCTGGAGGTCTCATGTCACATGTGCCCCCCTCGGGGGACGACAGGGGGGCCTTTACTATTGTCCTTGACCATCAGCCCTTCCATCTGGACCGTACAGCAGCTGCTGGTGTTGATTTCCAGTTCAGTGGCCATACCCATCATGGTCAGGTGTGGCCCATCTCCTGGATCACGGAGGCCATCTATGAGTGTGCTTTTGGTGAGTACCAGTTGAACCACACCCGTTTCTATGTCAGTTCGGGTCTGGGCATCTGGGGTGGTAAGTTCCGCATCGGAACCCGTTCTGAGTATGTGGTTGCTGTGGTTAAACCTTCAGGCTCCAAAAACATCAAATAGAAGAAAGAATAAACAAGATAAACAATAATAGACAATGAAGAAACTCATGATTTTGGGTGTTGCCCTCGTGCTGATGAGCATGACGAAGGGCGACGGTGTGATTACCAAGGAAAACGGTGTCTATATCGTTAATACCACAACGCTGGCCAAGAATGTCCGCGGCTATCGTGGCACCACACCTCTGAAGATTTACATCAAGAAGAATAAGATTGAGAAGGTTGAGGCGCTGAAGAACCGTGAGACGCCCGACTACTTTGAGGAGGTGGCTCACGTGATGCTGCCTAAGTGGAAGGGCATGACGGTGAAGAAGGCTCTGCAGACCAACGTAGATGGTGTGACAGGTGCTACGCTCTCATCGAATGCCGTCCGTGAGAATGTGAAACGCGGACTGGAGTATTACCAGAAGAATAAGTAAATAAAAAACGTCAGGAAAAGCATTCCTGACGTTTTTCTTTTATCGCTCCTCAATGACCAGCGGTGCCTGGGTGGTCAGATAGGAGTAAGTGCTGGTGTCCAGATAGATGCCGTCCAGCACCATTTGCATTCGCATCTTGTTGTTCTCAAACGATCCCCATGAATAGGTGTTGATGACGAAGCCGAAGGTCACGGTGTGTGTGGCATTGTTGTAGAAGATGTTTGCCTGTAGCGGGTTGGGATAGGCCGTGAAGGTGATGGGCGATGTCTTGTAGGGAAGATAATACACCTTCATATCGACTTTACCCATTGTCTCAATGATGGCTGTCTTTATCGGTTCGCTTTCTGCCGTGCTTGCCAGGACCTCTGCCGGTACGCTATGGATGGTGATGACAGAGTCGCTGACCACCGTCCATGTGATGTCGATGGAGTCTGCCTCTCTGGCGCCGGAGTTCTCTTTCTTCATGTACAGCATCTTTCCCGAGTGTTCACCGGCCATCTGCAAGTAACAGTTGTGTATCTGCTCTTTGGTCAGTCCCTGGTTTGTGTTGTTGTTGTCATCATCGTCTTTCAGACATGATGTGAAAAGCACTACGCTACACATGAGCGCTATGCTAAATGATAAAATATTCTTCATATTCTTTAATCTCTTACTTCTTACATCTTACATCTTACTTCTCACCTCTTTCAGGTACTCCTTCGAGTACTCCACGTAGTGCTTGGCGTTGTCTGTCAGTCCTGGACGGGTGGGCTTGATGTACTTGGCAGGTACGCCGCCCCATATCTCGTGCGCTCCCACCTTCGTGTTCTGCAGCACCAGCGCGCCGGCAGCCACCACAGCACCCTCGCCAATCTCGCAGCCGTCGAGCAGGGTAGAACCCATGCCGATGAGCGCTCCGTCGTGGATGGTACAGGCATGTACCGTCACGTTGTGCCCGATGGTTACGTCGCTGCCAATGTGTGTAGGACCTGTCTCGTGGGTCACGTGCACACAACTGCCGTCCTGCACGTTCGTACGGTCACCGATGGTGATGGGAGCCACGTCGCCCCTCACTACGGCATTGAACCATACGGAGCATTCGTCGCCCATGGTCACGTCGCCCACAATCGTGGCGTTTTCGCTGAAATAGCAGTCTCGCCCCCATTTGGGAGCGAGACCTTTATACGATTTAATCAGAGCCATGATTAGAGGTTCGGGTTAATCTTGCTCCACTCGCTGATGGGCGGAACGATGTTCAGCGTCACCAACTCGTCGCGCATCTTGCAGAGGTGCTCGTAGCTGGCATCCAGCTTAGCGTTCTCCTCGGGAGTTCCCTGCGGAACTTCGTAGGTGGCACCCTCGGGGCTCAGCTTCGTCTTCATGGCCATCATGATGTGGTCGTACTTGTCGGTCTTTACGTATGTGCCGACGGGGAAGCGGAAAGGCTCACCGCCCATAGCCGAGCGAATCATCTCAACAGAGAGATACGACGGGCTCTGGAAGCTTGAACGGCCACGCAGCTTGATGATGGCAGCACCACCCTGGGTGACGTCCTTCTTCATCTGCTCCCACTCCTCAGCGGGGAACTCTGCAGTACCGATGATGTCGGTCAGCTTGCGGCCCTTGATGGTTACGTGGCTGCCGAATACGGCCATCTGCTCACCGTGTCCACCGTATGTGGCGCAACCGCTGATTTCGCTCTGCATCACGCCGAACTTCTTGGCCAAAGCCGACTGCAGACGGGTGGTGTCCAGACCAGCCAGTGTGGTTACCTGACCAGGCTTCAAACCAGAGTACAGCAGCGTTACCAGACCTGTCAGGTCAGCGGGGTTGAAGATGATAACCACGTGCTTCACGTCGGGGCAGAAAGTCTTGATGTTCTTACCCAGCTCCTCGGCGATTTTGCAGTTGCCGGCCAGCAGGTCCTCACGAGTCATACCCTCCTTACGGGGAGCACCACCTGAGGAAATGATGTACTTTGCGTTAGTGAATGCCTCCTTGGCGTCGGTGGTAGCGGTGATGTTCACGTTGTCGAAACCACTCTGGCGCATCTCCTCAGCCACACCTTCGGGTGAGAAAACGTCGTAGAGACAAATGTTGTTGGTCAGGCCCATCATGAGGGCGCTCTGTGCCATGTTTGAACCAATCATGCCGGCTGCGCCGACGATGGTCAGTTTTTCGTTAGTTAAGAATGCCATGTTAATTTACAATTATACGATTATCATTTTTAATATTTGCCTGCAAAGTTAAGAAATAATCTTCAATTACCAAAAATCAATTATCAATTATTTTGTTATATTTTCTGAAAAAGTATAAGTTTGCAAAATACGCTTTGCAATTTTTTAGTAACTTTGCAATGATAACTAAAAATACGGACAAAATGAATACAATATCAGGACGTCTTATGAGGTTGCGCGAGGAGATGCAACGCGAGCATCTGGATGCGGTCATTATTCCTACGACTGACCCTCACAATAGTGAATATACGGCGGACCATTGGAAGGGGCGCGAGTGGATGAGCGGTTTCAATGGTTCGGCTGGTACTGCGGTGGTGTCGCTGACGAGTGCTGCGCTGTGGACGGACTCCCGCTATTTCCTGGCAGCTGAGGAACAGTTGCAGGGTACGGAATACGTGCTGATGAAGGAAGGAGTGGAGGGCACGCCGACCATAGCCCAATGGCTGGCTACGCAGCAGGTGGAAAACGTGGCTATCGACGGCTCCGTAGCCTCTGCCTCAAAGGTCCGCGAACTCCAGCAGGAGCTGCGGCAACACGGAGGAATGACGCTACGCACTAATTGGGACCCGCTGGAGCGCATTTGGGCAGACCGTCCGGCCATCCCCACCAGTCCTGTCAGCATTCATCCGTTGGATTATGCTGGCGAGGCTACGCGTGATAAACTGCAGCGTATTCGCAAGGTGCTACGCCAGAAACATGCTGACGGTATGCTGGTGGCTTCGCTCGACGATATTGCCTGGACGTTGAACCTGCGAGGACAGGACGTTCATTGCACTCCTGTCTTTGTCAGCTACCTGCTTGTCAGCACGCAGAAAGTTACCTTATATATAAATAAGGAAAAGCTTTCCCAGGAGGTGCTGGCCTATCTGAAGACCGAGGGCGTTGGTGTGGATGACTATGCCAACGTGGGGAAAGGCCTGAAGGACTATTTCGAGTATAACATCCTGATGGACCCTGACGAGGTGAATGCCACTTTATTTAGCAAAGCCAATTGTCAGGTGGTGGAGGCTGCATCGCCTATTCCTGTTCTGAAAGCCGTGAAGAATGAAAGGGAAATCGTGGGTTTTAGGCAAGCGATGCTGCGTGACGGCATCGCGATGGTGAAGTTCCTGAAATGGCTACGTCCTGCTGTTGAGGCTGGTGGGCAGACGGAGCTCTCTGTGTCTGAGAAGCTACGCTCCCTGCGCGCAGAGCAACCCTTGTATCGCGACCTCTCGTTCGACACCATTGCCGGCTACCAGTCGCATGGCGCTATTGTCCATTACGAGGCGACACCAGAGACGGACATGCCGCTGCGCCCTGAGGGTCTGCTGCTCATCGACAGCGGCGCACACTATGAGGACGGCACGACAGACATCACTCGTACCATCGCCCTTGGGCCTGTGACCGAGGAGCAGAAACACATCTATACCTTGGTGCTGAAGGGACATATCCAGCTGGCGATGGCACGTTTTCCGCAGGGTACCTGTGGCACCCAGCTCGACGTGCTGGCACGACAAGCCATGTGGCAGGAACGTCTGAACTACCTGCATGGCACAGGGCACGGCGTGGGCTCGTACCTTTGTGTGCACGAAGGTCCTCATCAGATTCGCATGAACCACATTCCCCAGCCCCTGCTGCCAGGTATGACGGTAACCGACGAGCCAGGCCTGTATCTGGCAGGGATGTTCGGCGTTCGTACAGAGAATGTGCTGTTGGTAAGGGAGAGTGGAGAAGGGGAGTTTGGATTGTTCCTTGATTTCGAAGTCTTGACGCTTTGTCCCATCGATACTGCACCCATTGACTTCACGATGCTGACACAAGAAGAAAAGGACTGGCTCAACCGCTACCACCAGCACGTCTATGACCTGCTGGCACCCCATCTGGATGAAGAAGAACGTGCTTGGTTAAGAGAGGCAACGAATGAAATAAATATATGAGAGAAATACATTTAGTTGATGTTACGGGGATACCCTTCAAAGTGCATCCCACACCCGTGAAAGGCAAGGACGGCAAGCAACTCTTCTATGTGCGTCCTTCTGGTAAATTGCGTGCCAGCGCACGCATGCTTGACGAGTATTGTTCCCAACAATTCCACTTACATCGTGGCGAGATGCAGCGTGCCCTCGATGTCTTTATGAGGGCAGCAGGCGAATTCATCGCCAAAGGGTACAGGGTGGAGACGCCTTTCGGTACCTTCTCGCCTCGTCTCGGACTGAAGCGCGAGGTGAGCAATCCTGATGAAGTGACAGAAAATGATGTTACCTTCGAGGGCATCGACTTCCGTTTCAATAAGGACTTTGTAGAAGATGTGCAAAGGTGGATAAAGGGATTCCAGCGAGAAGACAATCCCAATACCCGTGAAGTTCTGCAAGACACCCAGAGCCTTGAACAGGCCTTGCAGAACAGCCTGCGCGTCCGCAACGGTTATACCACCGTCAAAAGCTTTGCCTATCATGCGCACCTGACCTATTACTCAGCCAAGAAACAGCTGGACGCCTGGACGCAGGGCGACACGCCTCGACTGCTGAAAACAAAGATGGGGCAGCAGTACATCTACACGGAGACATAAACGCTCCAAATTGCTTGCCTATTTTGCGTACTGCCAAAAGGTATTTTTCTTGCTGCCGCAAGGTGTTTTGCGTACTGCCAAAAGGTCGATACATGGCACCTGTCTTGCCGACATCTACCGCATATCCCCAAGATATGTTACCGTTCCTTTGGCTTGACACGGCATGTATCGGGCTACGACAAGTAAAATAGTTGCCCATTCCCTTTGTTGTTTCAGGAATATTGTGACGCGGTTCAGAAGCTGAATCGGCGTCCGTTCCACTTCAGCGGCTTCTGTTTCTTTCCAGTCTTATACCAGTATGTGACCGTGATGTCCTTGCCTGTACGTGGCAGGGCGTAGGAGACCCAGGCACCGTCGTCAGTACCATATGCCACCTCGAATCCCGTGTCGTAATACATCTTCATCTTCTTCGAGGCATTGTCGTAGCGGAAGAAGGTGAGGCCGTCAAACTGGCCCGGCTCGTACTTGCCGTTCCTGAAGCATGCCACATTGTAGGCAAACAGCTTATGTTTCTTGTCAGCCTCGTTCCAGTAGCACATCTCAATCCTCACCACGTCCTTATTCGATTCGTACTCCGACGTATATTCATAGACCACGTAGCCGTTTTTCTCGTCAACGGTGAGCGTCACGCCCTCTTGCTGTGGAAGGCCCTTACGGTGCTGAATCCAAGCCTGTCTGATGGCATTGAAGGATTCGTCGGCACAGTCTTCTTCCTCCTCATGGTCGTTTGAAGAAAGGAAGGCCCACGCAAAGTCGCTGATGGTGGGTGCGGCACCTTGATAATTCACTCGGATGGCATCTTGTGCTGCTAAAGTCAGTATGCAGCAGGCAAAGATGACAGCTAATGATAATCTTTTCATGTCGTTAAGTTTTAGATTGAACAAATACGTTTTATATCTCCTCCAAGGCGTAGTACTGGTAGTCGCGTTTGACGCGCCAGAGGAAGGCGGAGTCATCTGACTCGTGGACGTGGTCGATGGAGAGCGTGCGTTTGACTTGCTCAGCAAGGGCATGGACGCGTGGATCGGCTTCGTTGAGGCGAAGCGTCTGCTCGATGAGGCTGACCTGCTCGAGCGAGAGGTTTTCTGCATTGGGATAGACGGGGCGGTAGTTGCGTGAGAAAGGTGCAAACTCGTCGAGCGTGACCTGCAGCTTCTGGTAGCCTCCCAGCTTGATGACCAAGGTGCCTGCTGCGAGGTCGCCGATGCGCCGGTTGTCCTTGTTGAAGATCATGATGAGCACGCCCAGCCCGCTCATGGCGGGGCCGTCGATAATCATAAACATCCAGCGCATGAGATAGGCGCCGATGCCAGGCGACGAGCCGTCGGTCTTTACCACGCGAATCTTCATGATGCGCTTGCCAAGGGTTTGCCCATTGGCAAACAGCTCGCAGAGGAACCCATAGAAAAGGGTGGGGAGCAGGATGACGCCAAAGACGAAGATGACCTGAAGGGCGGTCGAAAAGCGCAGCAGGTCGTCGAGGTAACTGACGTAAAGATAAGTCAGCCCGAAGGAATAGACGGCCTGCGCTACCCAGTCGATGATTTGTGCCAGTATGCGTTCTCCGATACTGGCTGGTGTCTGTTTGATGTGGACATATTGTCCTGTCAGGATGCTCGATGATGCCATTTCGATGTGATTAATTTCCCTTTTCGCTTGCAAAAGTAAGAAAAAGTTATTACTTTTGCCAACGATTTCGCGAAAAAATGAAAGAAGTAACGTTTATCAGGCAGAATATTGAGAAGTGGCGCGACGTGGAATGCATCGTCGAAAACACCATTGACGCCGGACCTGACCGTCAGGCGGATGCCTATATTGACCTGACGACGGACCTGGCGTTTGCCCAGACGCACTATCCGCGGTCACGCATCACTCTTTATCTGAACAACCTTGCATCGGCCCTGCATAACCAGATTTATCGCAACAAGCGGGAGAGCGTGTCAAGGCTGCTGACGTTCTGGACGCGCGAGATACCACAGACCATTTACGAGGCTCGTCGTGCATTGCTGGCTTCGTTCCTGATTTTTGCTGTCAGCGTAATCATTGGCGCGGTGTCGCAGTGGGGCGACGACTCCTTCTGTCGTCTGATACTGGGTGACCAGTATGTCGATATGACCTTGCGGAACATTGAGAACGGTTCGCCGATGGCTGTCTATGACGGCGGGGGTGAGACGGAGATGTTCCTCGGCATTACCTTTAATAATATAAAGGTGTCGTTCGTGGTTTTCGTCATGGGGGTGCTGACCAGTCTTGGTACTGGCTTCTTCCTGCTTCAGAACGGAGTGATGCTGGGCTCGTTCCAGGCGTTCTTCTTCCAGCAGGGCCTTGGCTTCGAGTCGATGCTGGCCATCTGGCTGCACGGCACGCTGGAGATATGGGCCATCATCGTGGCAGGTGCAGCAGGCATCACGTTGGGCAATGGCTGGCTGATGCCTGGTACGTATGGGCGCATGACCTCGTTCATGCAGGGTGCCCGTCGTGGATTGAAAATAATTGTGGGTACTGTACCTGTCTTTATAACGGCAGCCTTCATTGAGGGCTTTGCCACGCGCCACACAGAGTGGGGCACCTTGCCGCGTCTGGCTATCATCGGTAGTTCGGCGCTGTTTATCTTGTATTACTATTTCTATTTACCTTACCGTTATGGAACCAAACACCGAAAAGATTGAACTTTATGCTGTCCGCTCGTTTGGAGAGCGACTGACTGTCGTCATGGACTTCCTGCGTCAGAACTGGAAGCCCGTGCTGATATACCTGACCTATTTCCTGCTGCCCTTGTCGCTGGTGCAGGCGCTCAACCTCAATGGCTTCATGGGTGGCTATCTCGACATACTGGGCTCTATGTCGCACGGGGCCGATGACCCGTCAGCGTCATCACTATTGTCCTTTGTGCTGCATACGCTGGGCTACTTGGGCTTCTATATCGTCGGCATGCTGCTGATGGAGGCTGTGCTCTATGGCATGATGCGTCTGTATCAGCGTGGTGAAGGGAAGCTGGGAACTGTTCAGTGGCAGAACTTGAAGCCTGACTTCATGTTTTCCCTGAAGCGTTCTGCCATTCTGGCGCTTGTGGGCACGCTTGTGGGCATTGTCCTGCTCGTTGTCTTTGTCTTGGTTGTGGTGGGCTTGGCTCTCATAACGCCAGTGCTCGTTCTCCTGGGCTATGTCCTGCTGCTGGGTGTGCTCATCTGTCTGGCACCTCCCTTGTCGCTTGTGACGCCGGTCTATGTCTTTGAGGACGACACAACGTTGATGGGGGCCGTTCGTAAGGGTTTCCGCCTGGGCTTTAAGACCTGGGGCGGTACGGTGGGTGTGATGCTCATCCTGAGTCTCATCATCAACATTATCTCGCAGTTTACGTCGCTGCCGTGGACGATCTTTTTTCTTGTCAAGATGTTCTTTGGCTTGGGAATTGACGGACTTGACGGCTCGTTTACGGAAAACGTGTTCTTTACCTTCGGCACCTACCTGTCAGGCGTGCTGCAGTGCTTTGGCGGCTATGTGGCATCAGCGGCGCTGGTCATTGGTGCGGCCTACCTCTACGGCCATGCTGCAGAGAAGCTGGACAGCTTTACGGTAGATAGTAACATTCAAAACTTCGAGAACCTGTGAACTACCCTGTCGATACGCTCGTCTGTGATACTGCCCGCATTGCTGCATGGCAGCAGGACAGTGCGTTCGACTATAACCGTGAGCTGATAGAACCGCAGCAGAATATCCTGCAATGGCTCTTTGAGGTGATTATGGGATTTCTGAGCGAAGTCATCAATTCTGCATTGAACTACGAAATATCCTGGCAGTTCATCACGGTATGCTGTGTCTTACTCGTCGCAGTCATCGGCTGGCTTCTCTATAAGTACAAGCCTTCGCTCTTCGGACGTGCGGAAAAGAAGGAACAGGTGGACTATGAGCTGGAGGACGATAATATCTACGCCATCGACTTCGAGACTGCTATTGCTGAGGCTCTGGGGCGTCAGGACTATCGTGAGGCCGTACGCTTGAAGTACCTGCAGACGCTGAAGCAGCTGACGGAGAGTGAGCGTATTGACTGGCAGTTGCACAAGACGCCAACGCAATATACCGATGAGTTCCCGCATGAAGACTTCTTGCGCATGACGCGTCATTTTCTTCGTATCCGCTATGGAAACTTCGATGCTACGCCAGAGATATACGAAGACATCGTGGCAGCCAACTTGTCACTTGCCAACGTGAAGAAAGGAGGTGACGCATGAAGCTGAATCGCTGGTTCGTCGTAGGCATCCTTGTCTTCTTGGTGCTGATGTTCATTGTGGAGCTGCAGCTGCCCAAGAACTTCACGTGGAATCCGACGTTCCGTCATGTTGATAAGCAGCCCTTTGGCTGTTACCTCTTCGACAGCCTGCTGAACTCAACGATGCCGAAGGGTTATACCGTCACTGACAGCTCACTCTATCAGCTGGCGAAGGACAGTCTGCAGCCACGCGGCATTCTGGTGGTGGCCGATGAGATGAACTTGATTCCTGCCGAGGTAAATGCCATATTCAGTATGGCTAATAACGGTTCGCACGTCATGCTGGTGGCTCACAGGGTGGGCGACTTCATGTGTGATACGCTGGGCATCGCCTCTGTGGGCTATGGTAAAACGTTCGACCTACAGAACTATGCCAAGAGCTATGAGCGTCTTGACACCATCCACTGGGAGAGTGAACGGCTGGGTTACAAGCCTCGTACCTATGCCGTCTTCGGCCCTATCTGTACGCGGAGATTCCGTTTCGTTGATGACTCTGCCAAGAAACATCGGAGCGAACCGATTGATTGCCAAGCCTATCATAATGGCTATTATGTCTCTTCCACCTTCCGGCAGGGTAAGGGTTACATCACCCTGTGTACGGTGCCCCTGCTGTTTACCAACTATGGTGTGGTGGATCAGGATAATGTGGGCTTCTCGCTGCGCCTGCTGTCAGAGATGAAAAACCTGCCAGTGGTGCGTACGGAGGCTTATTGTCCGCAGGCAGAGACGGAAGAGGAGACACCTTTGCGCTACTTCCTCTCACAGCCTCCCCTGCGCTGGGCTATCTATACGGCGATGGTGGGAGCGCTGCTGTTCCTGATCTTCGCCTCAAGGCGTCGCCAGCGTATCATTCCTATCGAGAAGGCTCCTGAGAATCATTCACTGGAGTTCATCCATCTGGTGGGCACACTCTACTATCACAGTCGTGAGCGTCGTTCGTTGGTGGTGCGCAAGTGGACCTACTTTGCAGAGGAACTGCGTCGTGAGTTGCACGTAGATGTGACAGATGCCTCGGACGATGACCTGACACTGCCAGCTTTGGCGCGTCAGACAGGCATGGAGGAAAAGACCTTGCGCGACCTGATTCTGCGTCTGCGTTGGTTGGTTGATGAGGACGGGTCGGAAATCAGTCGCAAGCAGATGAAGCAATATATAGATCAAATGAACTGGATAATTAAAAACATATAAGCTATGGAAGAAATGAATATTCCCCCCATTCCCAACGCTCAGCGTACAGACCTGACGCAGTTTGCAGAGAAGATACAGCTGCTGCGTGAACGTATCTCGCAGGTCATCGTAGGCCAGCGGTTGACTGTTGACCTCATCTTGACGGCAATCTTGGCTGACGGACACGTGCTCATTGAGGGTGTGCCTGGCGTGGCCAAAACGCTGCTGGCACGTACCATCGCCAAACTCATTGATACGAAATTCAGTCGTGTGCAATTCACGCCTGACCTGATGCCAAGCGACGTGTTGGGCACGACGGTGTTCAACATGAAGACCAGTGAGTTTGAGTTCCATCAGGGACCTGTGTTTGCCGACATCGTGCTGGTTGATGAGATTAACCGTGCGCCTGCTAAGACGCAAGCAGCCCTCTTTGAGGTGATGGAGGAACGGCAGGTAACCATCGACGGCACTACCTATCGCATGGGTGATGTCTATACCATTCTGGCTACGCAGAATCCTGTGGAGCAGGAGGGTACCTACAAACTGCCTGAGGCACAGACAGACCGTTTCCTTATGAAGATAACGATGGGCTATCCCAGCATAGAGGAGGAGGTGCAGGTGCTTGAGCGTCACCATGCCAACCAGAAGCTGACGCGTCTGGACGATGTGGAGCCTGTGATGACACGTGATGAGCTGTTGCAGTTGCGTAGCATGTTACAGAAGGTGTTTGTGGAACCGTCATTGCTGCGCTATATTGCTGCCATCGTGCAGCAGACCCGTCAGTCGAAAGCTGTATTCCTGGGTGCCTCACCGCGTGCTTCTGTTGCCATGTTGCAGGCATCAAAGGCTTTTGCCCTGCTCAGTGGCCGTGACTTTGTGACACCTGAAGACATCAAGTTCGTCACCCCCAGCATCCTGCAGCATCGTCTTATTCTTACGGCTGAGGCAGAGATGGAGGGTCACACGCCGCTGAAGGTGACGCAGCGTCTCATTGATAAAGTGGAAGTACCGAAGTAAAGTTGAGAGTTTAGTGTTTAGAGTTTATAGTTTTGTTCTTAACGCGTAGGTTCTATATCGCCCTGTCTGTCGTAGTCGCGCTCATTGCCAGCGGCTACCTTTGGAGCCCGATGTTCACTGTCGGGCGGATACTGCTGTTACTGTTTGTTATGGCAGTGGTAGCTGATGTGGTGTTGCTGTGGCGACAGCGTGGCGTGCAGGCCTTCCGTCAGATGTCTGATCGTTTCTCGAACGGTGATGAGAACGATGTACGCATCCGTGTGGAAAACAACTACGGTTTCCCAATCCATGTGGAAGTTATCGACGAGATACCTTTCATCTTCCAGCGACGGGATATCTGTTTCCGCGCAAAGATAGAGAAGTTGGAGGCCCAGACCATCAAGTACTCGTTGCGACCTACACGTAGAGGCGTCTATGGCTTTGGAAAAGTTCGTGCGTTTGCTGCCTCACCCTTAGGGTTGGTGCAGCGTCGTTATACCTGTGGCGAGGCGCAGGATGTCAAGGTATATCCTTCGTTCCTCATGTTGCACCAATATGAACTGCTGGCTATCTCGAACAACCTCACGGAGATGGGTATCAAGCGCATTCGTCGTGTAGGCCATCATACGGATTTCGAGCAGATTAAGGACTATGTGGCTGGAGACGACTTTAGAACCATCAACTGGAAAGCCTCGGCACGTCGCTCGAAGCTCATGGTGAACGTCTATCAGGACGAGCGTTCCCAGCAGATATACAGCGTCATTGATAAGGGACGCGTCATGCAGCAGGCCTTTAAGGGAATGACGTTGCTCGACTATAGTATTAACGCCTCGCTGGTGCTCTCGTATGTTGCCATGTATAAAGAAGACCGTGCAGGACTGGCAACCTTCAGCAGCGATTTCGACACCTTTGTGCCTGCCTCGCGCCGACCAGGTCACATGCAGACGTTGATGGAAACACTCTATGCACAGCAGACGGAGTTTGGCGAGACGGACTATGCTGCTCTCGTGGCCAACCTGAACAAGCATGTCAGTAAGCGTTCGCTTATTGTGCTCTACACGAACTTCATGGGACTGGTCAGCCTCCAGCGCCAGCTGCCTTACTTCCAGCAGTTGAACTCACGCCATCGGCTACTCGTTGTATTCTTTGAAGACGTGGAGTTGAAGGACTATATCGTCTGTCAGCCCCACAATACGGAAGACTATTATCGTCATGTGATGGCATGCCGCTTTGCTTATGAACAGCGGCTTATCGTGAGCACCTTGCGCCAGCACGGCATATTGTCTCTGCTCACAACCCCCGAAAATCTTAGTGTTGATGTTATCAACCGTTACCTCGAAATGAAACAACGGCAACAGCTATAGCATAACATGGTTTAGCCAATCGGTAAACATGTGGAACGTGAGTCCGAATGCCACAGGCCTTAGCCACCAAGGCCAATGTAGCTTTTCATAAGGAAGGAAACACATGACGACGTAGATGGTAATGGCAATGTGGGAATGAAGAGGGTGGAAACCAATGCTCATACGGTCTGGATCGAAGATGGGGGTGGCCAACAGGTGATCCGCATCAACAATCATCGTAGCCAGCATGATGAGATATGCTTTCACACGACGGTCTTTTCTGAACAATAATGCCAGAAGAATCGGAGCAACGAAATGTAATCCGTAGTGAGTGATTGTTCTCCAGGAAATGAACTCTGTCATTGGTGATAGTGGCTTGTCATTTAGGTGCAAAGGTACAAATTATTATCGTATAAGTGCAATGGAACTACTTTTTTTTGAAATATTTGGTTAAAAACTTGGTTGTTTGTTTAAATTGTTGTACCTTTGCACCCGCATTTTGTGGCACCTGTGCCAAATCGTATAAGTTTAACATAAAAATATAAAGAAAAAGAACAATGATTATTGTACCAGTAAAGGAAGGCGAGAACATCGAAAGGGCTCTCAAAAAGTTTAAGAGAAAGTTTGAAAAGACGGGTGTTGTAAAGGAACTCCGCCGTCGTCAGCAGTTCGACAAGCCGTCTGTACTGAAGCGCCTGAAGATGGAACACGCTATTTACGTACAGAAGCTGAGAACAATCGAGGAATAAAAAAAGTTCCCCGAAAATTTGGTAGTTTGAAGAATAATTCGTAAATTCGTTGCCGAAACAGACACCTAATGGTGCGCGACAATGATGGTTGAGCAATTTTTGAACTACTTGCGCTATGAGCGGAATCGTTCTGAACTCACAGTGCAGCGCTACGAAAAGGTCCTCAGGACATTCGAAGCGTATTTCGAAAATAAGGATAGTCAGCTCTCGTGGGAGTCTATAGACTCGGACGTCATCCGTGACTGGATGGAGAGTATGATGGATAACGGCGCAATGGCATCAACGGTGAACAACTGTTTGAGTGCCGTGCGTTCGTTTTATCGTTTTGCCTTGTCGCGAAAGCTGGTCGGACGAGATCCGTCTCACGTAGTCCGAGGCCCGAAGAAACAAAAGCCGTTGCCTCACTTTGTCCGTGAAAGTGATATGGACAGGTTGCTGGATGAGAAAGAGTGGGATGCGGAGAATTTTAAAGATGTACGCGCGCGTACCATATTATATATGTTCTATGAAACGGGTATCCGTCTGGCTGAGTTGGTGGGGCTGAACGACGAGGATGTTGACTTCGCCCAGCGTCAGGTGAAGGTGACGGGTAAGCGTAACAAGCAGCGGATTGTTCCGTTTGGTGACGAGCTGGAGTCTGCGCTGCGGGAATACATGGCGTTGCGCGATGAAAAGCTGACGGAGCGTGAAGATCGTGCGCTCTTTGTGGGTGACAAGGGTTCTCGGGTGAGCCGTGCATTGGTGACCAATACGGTGCGTGATAACCTGGGGTTGGTTTCAACGATGAAGACCCGTACGCCCCATGTGCTTCGTCACTCGTTTGCTACGGCAATGCTGAATAACGGCGCAGGACTGGAAAGCGTGAAGAAACTGCTGGGTCATGAGAGTATCGCGACAACGGAGATTTACACGCATACGACATTTGAACAATTAAAACGAATTTATAAAAAAGCCCATCCAAGGGCGTAAAACCTTTAACTTAAAAAACAGGAGGTAACTATGGAAATTAAGATTCAATCGATTCACTTCGATGCTACCGAGAAGTTACAGGCGTTCATCGACAAGAAGGTCGCCAAGTTGGAAAAGTCATTTGAAGACATCAAAACAGTGGAGGTGCAGTGCAAAGTAGTAAAACCGGCTACTGCTCAGAACAAGCAGGTAAGCCTTACGGTTAGCGTGCCAGGCAACAAGCTCTTCGTGGAAAAGATCAGTGACACATTTGAGGAGAGTACAGACCTTTGTGTGGATTCTATGAAGGTGCAACTGCAGAAATTTAAGGAAAAAATGCGTAATAGATAAAAAAAACGCTGAAAAGTTTTGATAATTAAAAAATAATGCCTACCTTTGCATCCGCTTTCCGATAATTTATGACTCCAATCGGGGAGCGGATGCTTGATAAGCCTCTTTAGCTCAGTTGGCCAGAGCACGTGATTTGTAATCTCGGGGTCG